>CAZPUZ010000084.1:0-3735 GCA_964589875.1 uncultured archaeon | reverse complement strand
CCCTGAAATCGCCAGCAAGGAATGGCTTCATTGTCTTGATGAAATCCTCCTCAATGCCGCCGGTTGTGGTCACCAAAACATCAACAAGCTTGTGCTTGACGAGGTACCTGATTATTTCCCTATTGCCCGTCGTCACCATGTTTGACGTGTATCCCAGGAATATCCTGACATTATCTTTTCGCATCTTTCTGATTATATCTATAGCCTTGGATACAGAGGAAGCCTGCGCTCCGGTAGAACCCAACCTATTCAGCAATTCTTTGAAATCAATGCCCTTTTCAAAGTCATATCCCCTGATTTCCGTGCCCTTAATATCCTCAGATTCCTTGAAAATGCTCTTTTTCGCATCCTTAATGCCCTTCTTCATATGAGTCAACTCTTGTAGTCATCTTTTAAAAAAGCGAAAGTCTTATAAAGGCTAACCTTAATTATTATTATCCGATTTTAGGGGTTAAAATGACAGGTCCAGTAGCGATAAAGGAGCTCAAGCCGGGCAGCTATGTGATGGTAGACGACGAGCCGTGCAAGGTTCTCAGCATGACCAAGTCCAAGCCGGGCAAGCACGGCGCGGCAAAAGCTAGGGTTGAGGTGATGGGTATCTTTGACAACAAGAAGAAGGTGATAATGAAGCCCGCCTCGGCGACCGTGGTGGTCCCTCTGATTGAGAAGAAAAGGGCACAGGTCATATCCATCAGCGGCGAGATAGCGCAGCTAATGGACATGGAAGATTATTCAACATTTGAGGCCAATATACCAGAGGAAACCAAGGATGCCGTCCAGCCCGGCAAAGAGATCGGCTACTGGAAGATTGGCGAGAGGATACTCCTGAAGGAATAATGATATGATGGTCTGCTACGCTGTTCCACTGTCCGCCTTTCTCATTGCCTTCATTGCAAGGAAAGCTGGCTGGAAATCGGGAACGGTTTCTGGCTCAATATAATGTTCCTAGGGGCATCCGTCTTCGGGACCATTGACCATTTCTGGAACGGGGAGTTTTTCATGTTAAACGCCAATTGGTTCTCAGATATAATATTAGGGGCAACCATAACATTGGGGATAACAGCCGTCTGGGGAATACTGGCTCTGGGGCATATGCTGCCGTCTCTGGCGATTTCCAGCAGCATCGGGATTGTCGAAAAGAAATAATCAGTTTCTCCACAATTCGCATGCCTTGCATATCTCATGCGACCCGGGCTCTCCGCATTTCCTGCATTTTACAATCAAACCTTCGCCGCCTTCACTTTCCAGAGATTTCCGTATACCCGGCAGCATGCGGTCAAACGTGTTTACTATTGTAAAGAATATGCCGACATGCTTGCTCTCGAGCGTGTCCAGAGACTTCTCAACGTCCACCCTGAGGCCGCCCCTGTACTTGCATTCCTTGGGGCGAAACGGGAGTTCCCTGAGCTGAGCATAAAGCTCAACCTCCTTCTCAGGCATCCATCTGAGCGGCTTTATCCTGGGTATGAACATGTCGCCCCCTTTCATGGATGTTGACATATTCGTCACTGGCCCCAGCCTGGTGGCTCTGGGTATGTCCCCCCTCACGTAGTTCATCATTATGCTCTCTGCCTCGTCATTAAGATTCATACCATAGCACAGTCTGGTCAGCTTCAGCTTCCTGGCCTGCCGGTTGAGTATCCAGCGCCTTGAGACCCCGCATAGTCCGCATATCTCTTCCCTGCCCAGGCCTTCTTTTTTCACCTTCTGGTCAAGGCTCATGCCAAGCTCCTTCCTGTATGAGAATAAATACTGCTTAACTCCAAGCTGCCTGCAGAGCTCCTTGGCCTTCTTTAGTGCCTGGTCCCTGCTGCCCTTTATACCCTCGTCAATTGATATGGCTATTAGCTCAACATCAGCCCTCTCATTTGTTATCATGTTCATCAGATAAAGAGCCACCGCTGAATCCTTGCCTCCTGAAAGGGCGACTCCAATCCTGTCGCCGGACTCTATCATCCTGTACTTCCGGATGACCCGCTTGACCCTCTTCTCTATGGAGCTCAGAAAGTGCTGCTTGCAGAGAGCCATACCCTCGTAATCGCGGAATATCACAGCAGGGTTGCCGCATTTGTGGCATCTGGATTTGGAGCGTTTCGGAACCTTTTTCATAACGCCGGGAGCAGGATTCGAACCTGCAAGTCTTCCCCGGACAGACCACTTTTTTTTCTGTGCAGTGGTCAAGCCCTCAAAGGACGCTCGCTGACCCGAAAAGGGAAAGACCGCTTAGTTTAATTGATTAAGTGGTCATCTCATTCGTTCGAGGCGAGTGCATTAGCCGTTCTGCCATCCCGGCATTAATAGAACCGTTTTAAAATCCATCCTTTTAAATCAATAATCCCATACAGCTTCAATCAAAGGGCCGGTGGTCTAGAGCGCAAAAACCAAAAAAGACTGCCTGTGAAAATGCATAGGAAGTCATTCCATGGCGCGCGGAAAATGGTATGACGCTGCCTTCACAAGAGACCGGCTGCGCATGCAGCCTGTCCTTGAAACCGGCAGAGACCGCAGGTTCAATAACAAAAGAAGCTAAGGCTTCTCTTGTATTGCCCCCTCCTGAATTGAGGGACAGAATGGAAATCCTGCCCGGCCCATGGAGAGAATATGCCAATAGAGAGAGTGGTTGTTGTACACGGATGGGAAGGCAATCCGGGAGAGGGCTGGCTGCTTGGATTGAGCATATAAGCAGCCTGTCCACCGTGAGGCATGGTTTCCCTGGCTGAAGAAGAAACTGGAGAGGAAAGGCATCAAAGTCGAGGTTCCGCAGATGCCTGAACCCGATATGCCGAGAATGGAAAAATGGGTACCACACCTCTCCAAAGCGGTTGGCAATCCTGATGCCAGAGTTTGCCTTGTCGGCCACAGCATGGGATGCATCACCATACTTCGCTACCTTGAGGGTCTCAGTGAAGGCCAGATGATAGGAAGCGCCGTCCTGGTTGGCGGATTCTCTGAATCGATAGGTTATGAAGAACTCAATAATTTTTTTCTGACACCGGTGGACTGGGAGGAAGTAAAGAGGCACTGCAGCAGTTTCACTGCGATACACTCGGACAATGACCCGTATGTGCCGCTAAGGTTCTTAGACACTTTCAGAAAGGAGCTCAGTGCCGTTATTGTTGTCGAACATGGAAAGGGCCATATGGGAGGCGAAGACAACCTCAAGGAGCTCCCTTCAGCTCTTGCCGCAATAGAAAAGAATTTATAAACCTAATATACAAACCATGATAACCGAGGGCCCGTGGTCTAGTTGGTTAGAGAATATCCGCTTCAAAAATGGATAATGCGGATGCTCCCAAAAAGGACATCGCCTTGACGCTGCGTGAAAAAAAAAGCGCATCAGAATGGCGGGGATCACCGGTTCGAAAGGAATCCTGGTAACCAGCCTTCCAGTTAATCCGGTCGGGCCCATCCTAACCAATCCGATGGAAATGCTCCCGTCGTCTAGTCAGGTTGCCTGTGGCTTGTCACAGGCTTTCCCTGGATCGGTCAAGGACATCGGGTTTTCGTGCTCTGCATGAAAACTGCTAGGCAAGGGAAACCCTTGCCGATGAGCGAAATAACCCGATAACCTGGGTTCAAACGGCACGCTCGGATATCACTCTGAGCTTTGAAACGCAAAGCGTTTCTGTGCCTGGATGTCCCAGCGGGAGCGTCTGACTGGCTGGACACGGCCTCTGGCAGTGTCGGTCTTTCAATTGACATCAAGATGCGGGGGTGCTGGAGTGGTCAAAAGAC
>CAZPUZ010000083.1:0-3762 GCA_964589875.1 uncultured archaeon | reverse complement strand
TGCAGCGATGCTAGGAGGCTAAAGACAATCAAGGATTACCAGGAAGGGGAAATGGGTGCGAAGGTGGATTGTGCATTTGAAGATGGGAGATATGTGTGCAGGGTTGAGGATTTTCATCTGTCACAGGATGTGTCTGACTACGAGAAGTGGATTCCTTACCATGGCGATCCCTTTTATCTATTGTACTGGCAGAATTTTCCCGAAGAGGAGGATACGTGGAACTATCAGGTAAGTTCCACGACATACATAGTTATTGGTGCCCTTTCAATCGCGCCTTGGGGCAAGATATTCTCACCAATAGGCAGCAAGATACTGACACCATCACTAAATTTTGTAAAGAACCGATTGGGCTTGGAAGCTGCAGAGAGGATAGTCAGGAACGCGGTGACGAGGTTCAAATTCTGGTATTATGGCAGGAACATAGTATCTGTCGGCAAAACCGGGGCTATCAAGAGGTTTATGAACCGGGCCCTAGGTAAAATCACACAAAGGAGGGCAGGGGTCTTGGCTACAAGCAAGCATATTGTCAAGAAAAGGGACGAATACGTAAGGTTCAAGTCATTTATCACTGATTTGTCATCAGAACAGGTTGAGAGGGCTTTTAGGAAGACAGAAAGTGAAATGGCCGAAATGGCCATTATAGGCAATACCGAGGCATACCTCAGGAAATATTCCGAAAGTCTTGTAGACAACATATTTATAGAGGGTAGCGAACAAACTACACCATCACTAACCGGCCTTGAAGCAGTGAAAAAGGAGATGATAAGGGACATAAACGAGAACCTGCTGGAGATTACCACAAAGGACGCGTTGAAACAAAGCTGGGCATCACGCATAATCGCTAAAGATAATCTGGAGAAGTTACCAACATATGCCATGAGGGCATCTGGGGCCGTCGCGCTCACAGGAATGGCCCGTGCACTGGAGATTGCAGACAGCATAATATCAGCCAGGGATGATGTCTTTCCAAACACAATATCTCTGAAAAAACCTTTGGCAGATGCATATTCTTTCCCTCTATCGGATTCAATGAGCGGGAAGCCTGTGTTTGTAAACCTCAAGAATGTCAAAGACTATTTGGTGCTTCCGGAATTGTTTGATGACCAGAAACCATTCTATCTGGTTTCCCCATGTCATCTTGATTCCATGGAAGTATCATCGATTAAGGTCGTCTGCGGCAACTACGATTATGAGGATGTTATTCAATTAGACCCCGAGACAGGCAGTTTGACAAGCCTTGAAGTAGTTGAGACATGCAACGGTGAAATCAACAAAGTCTCTGATTCCTCTGAAGGAGAGAGCTGTGACATTGACACATACTCTGCTGACACGACTTGGTTCAGCGAAGTTGACAAAGAATTCATCGAATGGGTCCAGGGCCTTGAAGAAACGCCGGGCCAGATGGGACTTGTCTACAACGAGACACCACTCAATTTCACCATACCGGTTGCAAGGGACATGTATGTCCATTACATACCGGGCTCTGAGATTGAAGAATTCATACCGCCATATTCTGACAAAGAAGGTTCGTGGTCTTTAACCGAGATTGACAAGCAGGAGCAATCTGTTGCTCTGTCAGATGACAAGCAAGAGGCGTTAAGGCAGCTCTCAGAGGCTCTGATTGAATGCTTTGACAAGCTTGAAAAGGGCCAAAAGGGTTATTGCACGATATTCAACACCGAAGATATGGGAACCCTGAGTATAAAGGAGAATGACATAGAAGATTGGATGAAGGATAACATGAAAGGCAGTGACCTTGAAAGGGTCGAGGATTTGATTGGCGATTCCGGGTGGGACAACATGGACTGGGAAATCAAATCAATCTCAGCAGGCAAGCCACTTTTCGTCATGATATATCCTTCATATTTCGGGGTAAACGAAGTGCATCTGGATAGCACAGAAAACAGCTATATCCTTGAAATTAAGAAAACAGGCACAAACGGAGAAACCGTTCTGGAAAGGGAAGTGGAGATTAAGAGATATGGTATCGGGACCACTGACATTATGGTTAGGATAAAAGGAGAGGCAGAAGAAGACACATACGTACCGTACGGGGGGTATGGATTACCTTCCACTACCATAACAGAACATGGCATTGAAATGATTTTTTCCGACATGGGGGACTATGGGATTCTGCGGTCCATCTCAATATCAGACGGAGCTGACATGCTAAAAACCATGACAGATACAGACTTCGCCGAAGATGGCTTTGAAAAATACTCGCTGAGTAACTGCTTGACAGATGCTATAATTGTCTCTGAGATGGAAAAATCCAGCAAGGATGAATATGAAGTGAACTACTGTACACGCGGTGAGACCACAGGACAGGCCTGGCTGGAATACGCCGGTGATGTCGGCGGTGTCCTGGCTGTTGCTGCTGCATGCACTGTTGGTGCTGTCTCAAGCGCGGGCTCAACATGCGCAGGCGCCATCAGTACAATAATGTATGTTTGGGGGATAGCAGAAGTGGCCACAGAGATGTACACAAAGGTGGGCGGCTGGCCTACTCAGACATGGTCATAGACATAACAACCCTTTAAAAATCCTCCAGTTTAAGTGTATTCTATCAGCAATACCGGCAGCGATGCCGGACAGTAACACAACAAATACAGCACAGGATTAAGATTGGAGGGATAAGGGGGCTGCTCCGCCGGAGCAGCAATCCGATTTCTCCGCTATAAAAACGGAGGTTTTACAGATTATGGCACAAGCAATACCAGACGTTTCAGACAACAGGGCCCGGATGCAGCAAAACCCGGCACCTCAACAGGCCCAGCAGAACCAGATGGCTCAGAGGCAGCCTGCCAGGAAGGATGACAACATAGTCTACGTCGGCAAGAAGCCGACCATGAGCTATGTTCTCGCTGTCATGACGCAGATACAGAGCGGCATGCCTGAGATACACATCAGGGCAAGGGGCAAGAGCATCAGCAAGGCCGTGGACATATCAGAGGTCGTGAAGAATCGTTTCCTTCAGAACGTCAGAAGGGAAGTACAGCTGGGGACGGAGAGCATCACGGACAAGGACAACCGTCCGATGAACGTCTCTACAATAAGCATAAAGATGACTAAATAGCAGCGAGCCGGCCCTTTATTATTTGTTTTTTTGTCTTGTTTTTGCCTGACTTAATCGTGCCGCTGACCCTGAGAACCTGGATTATGACCTTCTGGTCGCCAATCTGCTTGATAAGGGCAAGGCTTACCTTTATATGGTCCACATATTTGGGATGGCACTGCAGGAAGCCTTTCTTCTCACGCCCATCCCACAGGTTCTTTATGAGGCGCGGGGATGCCTTGGCGAGCCCGTCCTGGCCCAGCCACTTCTCCATGGAGTTCCATATGGCCCCTTTGACGTTGGGATAATCAAGCGGGTTTTCGGATATTATCCTGAACACAAGATATCTTTTGGGCAGTCTGAGGCTGGGCAGCTTTTTGAGCTTCATATTTAATTATTCCCCCTTCAAATAAATACTATGGATTTCAGCGAGGCTGTCATTAAGAGCAGGAAGCTGGTTGATGAGATTGAAAGCAATGGCGGACAGGCATGGACCGGACAGGACAGGTTCATCCAGCTCGTTGAGGAAATAGGGGAGCTGGCCAATGCCATGCTGGTGGAGAGCAAGACCAAGCCGGAGCGCGCCAGGAAGGCTGAGATTACAGACGCCATATGCGACTGCCTGCTGCCGCTTTTCATGATAGCGGAAGAGCACGGCATTGATCTGGACAGGGAATATCCCAGGGTGCTGGAGCACATACAGGAAA
>CAZPUZ010000082.1:0-3780 GCA_964589875.1 uncultured archaeon | reverse complement strand
CTTCCTGCATGTCCTTTTCCTCGTGGGGAAGGAACTCATGAAGCGGCGGGTCAAGCAGCCTGATTATCACGGGAAGCCCTGTCATGACCTCAAAGATGCCCTTGAAGTCCTCTTTCTGGTAGGGCAGCAGCTTGTCCAGCGCCTTCCTCCTGCCCTCTTCATCATCAGCGAGTATCATCTCCCTGACAGCGGTTATCCTGTCGCCCTCAAAGAACATGTGTTCAGTCCTTGTCAGTCCTATGCCCTCGGCGCCGAAATCCCTCGCGACACGGGAATCATGCGGGTTGTCTGCATTGGTCTTGACTGCCAGTTTCCTGAAGGAGTCCGCCCATTCCATGAGAGTCTTGAAATCACCCCTCATCTCCGGGTCAACCACCGGCACCTGGCCCGACATGACTTCGCCGGTTGAGCCGTCAAGCGTCAGCCAGTCGCCTTCCCTGAATACCTTGTCACCTATCCTGAACTGCTTCTCCTTCTCGCTGACCATGATGTCCGAGCATCCTGCCACGCAGCACTTGCCCATTCCACGCGCCACAACCGCGGCATGGCTTGTCATGCCGCCGCGCGCAGTGAGTATGCCCTGGGCTGAGTGCATGCCCTGTATGTCCTCCGGGCTTGTCTCAAGCCTGACAAGAATGGATTTCTCCCCGGCTTCGGCCTTGGCTACAGCATCATCAGCAGTGAACACCACCTTACCCACGGCCGCGCCGGGGGACGCCGGCAGGCCCTTGGCAATGACATCAGCCTTCTGCTTCGCGGCAGGGTCAAGGGTCTTGTGAAGCAACTGATCAAGCTGCGCGGGCTCCACCCTCATCACTGCCTCTTCCTTGCTAATGACACCCTCGCTCTCCATGTCAACGGCTATCTTGACGGCCGCGTGCGCGGTCCTCTTGCCGTTTCTGGTCTGGAGCATGTAGAGCTTGCCTTTCTCAACAGTGAACTCAAAGTCCTGCATGTCCTTGTAGTGCTTCTCAAGCATGTCGTAAATCTTGATGAGCTCTTCATAGGCTTCCGGCAGGTCGTTCTTCATGTCGTCTATGTGCTTGGGCGTCCTTATGCCCGCGACCACGTCCTCACCCTGGGCGTCAACCAGGTATTCGCCGTAATGCTCCTTCTCGCCCGTGGACGGGTTCCTCGTGAAGCCGACGCCGGTGCCGGAGTCCTTGCCCATGTTGCCGAAGACCATGGATTGCACGTTCACGGCAGTGCCCAGGTCGTGGGGTATGCCGTGCATGTTCCTGTATGTGATTGCCCTTTTGTTGTTCCATGAGTTGAAGACCGCATCAATGGCCATGGTCAGCTGCTGTTTCGGGTCCTGAGGGAACTCGCCCCCCTTCTCTCCCCTGACCATCTCCCTGTACTTGGCTATTATGGCCTTGAGGTCCTCGGTGGTGAGGTCCGTATCGAACTTCACGCCCTTGGTGTTCTTGGCGTTGTCAAGTATCTCCTCAAACTTCGCGTGCTCAACACCCATCACGACGTCCCCGAACATCTGTATGAAGCGCCTGTAAGAATCATAAGCGAACCTCTCGTTGCCGGTCAGCTTTGCGACGGCTTCAACAGTCTGGTCGTTCATGCCGAGGTTCAGAACCGTGTCCATCATGCCCGGCATGGATATCTTGGCGCCGGACCTGACAGAGACAAGCAGCGGGTTTGCCGGGTCCCCGAGCTTCTTGCCGGTCTTGCTCTCAAGCTCGGTGAGCTTCTCGTTGACCTGGGCCTCAAGGCCATCCGGCCATTTCCTGCCTGCGTCATAGAACGCTATGGAGGCCTCAGTGCTTATCGTGAATCCGGGCGGCACTGGCAGGCCTATCTTGGTCATCTCTCCCAGGTTCGCGCCCTTGCCCCCAAGTAGCGCCTTGTCCTTGGTGTCCCCTTCGCCGAAGAAGTACACCCATTTCTTGCCTTCCATGATATCAGACCACATCGTTCCGCTCGTTGAAAATTTGCTTATAAATTGGTTAACATCTATTTAAAATTAATCGGGGGAGCGGTGGGAATCATCGCCTGACCATTGACCGCATCCTTTTCAGCTTGTCAATGTATGTAACAGCCGCCAGCAGGAGCAAGACAACGAAAAGAGGCAGATGTATCGCCGATACCGCAGCGAAGAACGACAGCAGGATGCCTATTATCATAGAGAACACCGAGGTTACAACGTACATCATGCGGTCGGACGGCATGAGGGAATCAAGAAATATGAGGAAGCCGGCCCCGAAGAGTATCACCCCTGAAACGATGTCCCATCCTGAGAACACGCCCAGGCCCATGAAGCCGCCCGAGATGAAGCCCTTGACGGCACTGTTGATGTCCAGTATCGGCGGGCTGCTTATGTCCTTGGTCATATCTCCTCCACTCAGAAGCCCGAAGACATGGGGATTTCCGTGGTTTCCACGTTGAAATGCTCTTTGATCATGTTCCTGAAGTTCATCAGGTAGTTCCTGCATATCTCTATGTTCTTCCTGCGTACCCTGTTGTAGAACAGGTAGCCATAAAGCGTCCACAGCGGCTGGAGCAGGGGGCTCCAGGCATTGAAGTTGGTTATCACCCTCGCATGGAAGCTCAGAGAGAACTTGCCCTCGTTCTTGACCTTGCCCTTGGTTCCGACAATCTTGAAGTTGAAGTACATCTGGGAGAATCTGCCAGTGGCCTTCCTTACCCACCAACGCGAGTAGAAGCTTATGGGGTCGCCTGTTATGTCCCAGTTTATCCTGTAGTTGTTGACCTTGGATGTGCTGACATGGAAATATTCCTTAAGGTTGGCCGCGAGGAACTCCTGGACCCCCCAGGGGTTCGGGCCCGAATAGCTTATCCTGATAAACCTGTCAGGCGTCAGGCAGTCATCTCTTATAGTAATAGTAGCCATTGCAATCACTCGGCTTATTTGTTTTCCTTTTCTGTCTTTCCGTCCGGTTTGCTCCCTGATTCCCGGCCCTGCTCGCCGTGCCTGCCGGGCATCCTGGTCTCGGTTTCTCCCCTGAGCTCCCTCAGGAATTCCTTCATGTACTTCATGAAGACTATCTCGGAGTGCCTGCATTCCTCGGCATACTCCTCCCTCTTCCTGTGATAGAATACCCTGTGCCAGAAAGTCCTTATCATCTCGTAGAAAAGGGAGCGCTGCCAAACAGTGTCCTGCGGATACTCGCTCCTAAGCAGGCCCCTGACCTCAAGCTTGGCGTGGCCCCCCTTGTCATTGCCTTCGCCGTCCAGCCTGAAGCGGATATATAGATAGGAAAAGATGTCCATGTCCTTGTGCATCCACCATTCAATCTTGAACTTCTCTCCCCTGGCAGTCTTGCCCCAGGAGAACTCGGTCTCCTGCACGTCGGACTGCATCACCCGGAAAACAGAAAGTATGGTTTCGTAAGCCTTCTTGTACATCTTCTGGGGGTTGGGGCCGACATACCTGAGGGTGATGGCCCCCGGCTCCTCCTCAAAGCAGTTGTCTTCAAGCGTTATCTTGGATCTCGCGAATACCATGTCATGCCTCCGGCAAAGCCCGGAAAGGTCTGCTGGTACAGCCCCGGCTTACTCTGCCTTTTATTTATTTAATGTCAGTGCTTAAATTTAAGCGCCCTATTAAGGTTATCGGCTGTCCTGACAAGAATTAACGCTGGGTTTTTAAGAAAGTTACGGCGCTTGTGTGTGGTTTTCTAGAAGGACAGCAAGAGGCGTGCAGTCAACGAGACATCCGGTGAAATCCTTCTTGATTACCTCCCAATCCGTATATCCTACTGGTTCCTCGAATACCCGGACAACCAAACATGCATCAGCCAGGGC
>CAZPUZ010000081.1:0-3795 GCA_964589875.1 uncultured archaeon | reverse complement strand
AATCTGAAGATAAGGTTCATTCCATACGAGAAGTTCAGGAGCAACAACCTCGGCAGCTTCCTTGAGAAGATGGGCAACGACACGCTCATACTGATTGACGCCAAGCTCACCCCAGACGAGGAGGCCGGGCTAATAAAGGAGACCATGAAGAAGGTGTCCGGGGACTTCTCCGGCATTGAGCTCAACTCGCTTGAGGCCACCCAGGGAGAGCAGCTCACTCCGTTTGACAGGATAAAGAACATGGTCATTGAGAGGATTGTCGGCAAGAAGAGCGGTTTCACAATAATAGGCCCGGCAAAGATCGTGCACCAGATAAGGAAGAATCCAGAGGAACTGCTGCTTCACATGTGACATCAATATCTTATCTTTAATTCTTGAATGCTTTCATTATTATCAAAAACCACAAGATTTCCATCCCGCCTCATGATTTCATTTATGAAGCAAGACAGCGAAGACAAAACCTCACTTATTCTGGAAAGGGCAGGCAGAGAAGACCGGAGTAGACATCGTGAACCTCAGTTGCAAGGATGACATGACAACGCCTCTGCACATGGTTGCACAGGGAGCCATGACGACCAAGCCATACCATTCGCAAGAATGCTGCTCGATAACGGAGCCTCCAAAGTGACAGAAACCGTTTATATCCCGCCAGCCTTCCGAAGCCGGCGGCGACCCTCCTGCCCGACCTTATGGAAGGGCGGCTATCTATTCAAGCGGGATGTCCCGCTTATGGCGGGAGAGGGGCGAATAACCTTCCGGGATGAGAAAGGAGCGACATTATGGAAGCTTTACAGAGAATTGGGACCATCATGGGCGTACCTTGGTTCAGGGCATGCAACACCCCCAACACCGCATGGCTTCTCGGCCAGCTGAATGCCATGGGCAGGGCACGCACGGTGTCCAGTGTTTCGCAGTGGAAGATGTCAGTGCCGCGGCATTTGATGGGGAAGAGTGTATGAAGAGCTAATGATAGTCAGGGTCAGAGGAACTGTCGTTGCTGTACAAGGCGTGTTCGTCCCGCTTGCAGGAAAGGCTGCATTCGTCGAGCTTTCCGCAAAGAAACGGGGGGGCACGACCGCGGACAGGATAACATTCATGCCGCCCGAAAGGAGGAAACTCATTTGGCCCGGACGCAATGTCATTCATGATGCCCGTTTTGCCGATGCGGTCTCATGCCTGACGAGCAAGAAGCCCAAACAGATTGGCTGGGATTCTGCCATAAACAAAATCTGTCAAGGAACGGGGTTTGACTCTGGACAGTCCGCGGTCACACTCATTAGGGTGTTGATTCTTGGCTTCTGTCAATGCAAGCGAATCACAGAAAAGGTACGCGTGATGGGCTCGGATGATGCATGCCGGACGGCTTTCCCTTTGTTCTGTAAACTTTAAGGGATACAAAAGCACAGGGCACTGAAACCTTAATAAATCGCAAAACAAGCATTTATCATGCCCAACAAATGCACTATGTGCGGGAAGGTCCATCCAGACGATGCCCCGTATCTCATGGAAGGATGCAATCAGTGCGGTAACAAGTTCTTCTTCTACGTGAGAGAGGAACATATCGCCCAGATGGAGAAGGAGACCAAGGACCTGACAAGAAAGGAGATGCAGGAGATTGAGAGCGACGTCAGGGAGATAATTCCCGAAGAAGCCAAGAAGGACGAGACCGTGGTCCTTGACCTTGAGGCCATCAGGATAATCAAGCCAGGCAAGTACGAGATTGACGTCACTACGTTATTCAACCAGAGGCCCATCATCATAAAGGTAGGGCCGGGAAGATACGAGATTGACCTATCAACCATCATGAAGAAATGGAAGGGCAAGGTCATCAGGAAGAAAGGCAAGGAATAACATTTATAAACCCCCTATGGCAATTCATTAATACCATGTTCTCACCATGATTGCTTTGTGATTTACCATGGATAAGCCAGAAAAGCTAAAGACCGGGACGACGACCGTGGGCATAATATGCCAGGACGGGGTCGTGCTGGGAGCAGAGAAGAAGGCCACGATGGGCTATCTTGTCGCCAGCAAGGCTGCCGAGAAGATACTCAGCATAGATGAGCATATAGCCATGACTATAGCAGGCTCTGTGGGCGATGCGCAGACCCTTGAGCGCTACATAAAGGCCGAGCTCAAGCTCTATGGCCTCCGCGAGGACAGGAAGATATCTGTCAGGGCGGCATCAACACTGGTCTCCAACATACTCTACGCCAGGAGCATGTACCCTTACATCGTCCAGCTCGTCATAGGCGGCTACGATGATAGCGGCCCTGCTATGTATTCGCTGGCACCTGACGGCTCAGTGATGGAGGAGAAGGAGTACTTCTCAACCGGTTCGGGTTCTCCCTTCGCGTTCGGCGTGCTTGAGGACGGCTATAAGAAGGGCATAAAGGTTGAAGAGGCCAAGAAGCTCGTGGTCAGGGCGATAAGATCTGCCATACAGAGAGACATAGCCTCCGGGGGCAGGGGTATAGATGTGGTTGTTATTGATTCAAGAGGCATACACAAGATGCCGGAGGAAGACATCAAGCAGATGTGACAGCAACGTCTTGTTGTGGAATTCCGAATCTATTTCACGTTTAAGGTTTTGTTAAGGAGTCTGAATGGAAATTCTGAAACAAATGCAGGAGAAGCTGCCAGCAGACGCTGGCATCTCCGAGGTCAAGTTTGAGGGCTCGGAGATAGTGTTATACACCAAGAACCGCGAGTTCTTCACAGGCCATGACGCTTCGGTGAGAGACCTCGTGAGGACTCTGAAAAAAAGGATAGAGGTAAGGCCGGACCTGTCCATAACCACGGACATGGAGAGCACCAAGAAGAAGATAGAGGAGATAGTGCCCAAGGATGCCGGCATCAAGGCCATATACTTCGAGCCTGAGATGGGCAAGGTAGTCATTGAGGCCAAGAAGCCCGGACTTGTCATAGGAAAGGGCGGAGAGACGTTCAAGCATATCAAAAGGGAGACGTACTGGCTGCCCAAGATTGAGAGGGCGCCTGCCATAGACTCTGATGTGGTCAGGGCTGTCCGCAATTTCCTGCACTCCGAGATAGACTACAGGAAGAAGTTCCTTAACAAGGTAGGCATGAAGATAAACTCAGAGGTGCCCGAGGAGGAGAAGCAGGAGGATTGGGTAAGGGTGACAACGCTTGGCGGTTTCAGGCAGGTCGGCAGGTCCTCAATCTTTGTCCAGACCAACCAGTCAAACGTCCTTCTCGACTGCGGCATTGACCCCGGTTCGGACAATATCCCATATGTAAACCTTCCGGAGTTCAACCTTGAGAAGCTGGACGCTATAGTGGCAAGCCACGCACATCTTGACCACGTCGGCTTCATACCATACCTCTACAAGCAGGGCTTCAAGGGACCGCTGTACTGCACCGCCCCCACCAGGGATCTCATGGTGCTGCTTTGCATGGACTACCTCGATGTCTGCCAGAGTGAAGGCAAGAAGATATACTATAACAAGAAGGATATTGAGAAGGCAGTCAAGCACTCCATAGTCCTGGATTACGGCGAGGTGTCCGACATCTCACCCAACATGAGGCTCACTCTCCAGCCCGCGGGCCATCTTCTGGGCTCCTCAATGGTACACCTTCACATAGGGGAGGGGTTGCACAACATACTCTACACGGGCGATTTCAAGTACGGGCCTTCAAGGCTGTTTGAGTATGCATCAACGGATTTCCAGAGGGTTGAGACAGTGATAATGGAATCCACATATGGCGCGTCGGGCGACAGGCTGCCCAACAGGAAGGCTGCCGAGGATGACATGTTCAGGATAATCAAGGAGA
>CAZPUZ010000080.1:0-3845 GCA_964589875.1 uncultured archaeon | reverse complement strand
GAATGTAGGCGGCGGCGTGCTGAAAGTGGAATCCCAGGGACCGTACGTCAACTTCTACGCTGACTGGAACACGCTCAACATGAAGGTCATCGGCGACATACTAAGGAAAGGCGGAAAATATGGCTCTTCAGAGGGCGGAGGCAGCGTTCTCGTGGAGCATACTTCAGCCAACCCGGACGGGCCCCTCCATCTCGGGCATTTCAGAAACTCCGTCATAGGCGATTCAATAGCAAGGATACTCAGCTTCAGCGGAAACAAGGTAAGAACAATATCATTGGTCAATGATACCGGCAAGCAGATAGCCGTTGCAGTTGACCAGTACCTCAAATCCGGGAAGAAAGCCAGGAAGAAGAAGCCGGACTGGTGGGTGCTTGACCTGTACCTTGAAGGCAACCGCAGGATAGAGAAATCACCGGAGAGCGAAGAGGATGTAAAGAAAATTATCAGGGACTTTGAGCTCGGCGACAGGAAGCTCAGGGCTTCCTTCCGCAAGCTCACAGACGGCTGCATCAGGGGGCACAAAGAGACGCTGGCCAGGCTAAACATCAGGATTGACGAGTTCTGCCACGAAAGCCAGCTGCTCTTTGGCGGGGAGGTGAAGAAGGTCCTTGATAAGGTCAAGAAGCATCCGCTGGGGAAGAATGAGGGAGGAAGGATATGGGTTGACCTCAGGAAATATGGTATTGAAAGGGAATTCACACTGACCAGGAAGGACGGCACCACCATATACCCGGCAAGGGACTTGGCCTTCCACAAATACAAGTTCTCCAAGGCAAACAGGAATGTCAACATCATCGGCACCGACCAGAAGTTTTACTTCAGGCAGGTGAAGTCAACACTGGGCCTGCTGTTCCCAGAGAAGAATAAGGACTATGATATAGTGTTTTATGAGTTCCTGCTGCTCCCGGAGGGCACGATGTCAACCAGGGCCGGCAAGTTCGTGGCGGTCGACGACGTCTTGGAGAAGGCGCTTGACATGGCAGCAAATGTGGTTGAGGAGAAGATGCCGGACTACTCAAAGTCCCGGAAACAAGCCATCGCGAAGGCGGTCGGCACAGGAGCGCTGAAATTCGCCATGGTCAAGGTATCGCCCGAAAAGACGTACGCTTTCAACCTCAAGGAAGCCCTGAGCTTTGACGGATGCAACGCCCCCTACATCCAGTACACGCATGCAAGGGCGTGCTCAATCCTGAGGAAGGACAAGTTAAAGAAGAAACGCACCGTCAGGCAATATGAAGCGAATGAGGCGGCTAACACACTCATAAAACATCTCACGGAATGGCCGCAAACCGCCCAGAAAGCTGCCAAGGACATGCGGCCGCACCATATAGCTCGCTATGCCTACGAGCTGGCAGTCAAGTTCAACAATTTCTACGAGAAATCTCCCGTCCTGAATGCCAGGACAGAGGAACTGCGCGCGGCGCGCCTGCAACTCGTGAAAGCGGCAAAGATAGTGATGAAGAGCTCCCTGGAACTGCTCGGCATTGAGGCTCCGGACAAGATGTGAAGGGGGGACGGTTTATGAAATCCATGGAGGCTGTCAATGGTCTTATATCCCTTTTAATTGACAATGGAAGAGAACAGCTTTGATGGCTGTCCTCACCGCAACATATCTCAAATGTTATTCGGATCACGTATCCAGTGCTTCTACCTCTCAGTGCTCAGCCCCATGTTCAGGTAGAAGCCGTTCTCTTTCATGAAATCGGCCGAGTATGTGCCTTGGCGGGCAGCAGCACACCGCTGAACTCTTGTGAGAGGACGCGTCCTCAGCAGAGAAATGCAGCACAAACATCACAAGGAGAGCAGTGAAAGGGTGTTCTCTGACGACTTTCCTAATACTGCTGCAAGGTTTCATGGCATGTTCTCCTTCATTGATTGTCTGTGTCTGGTTTCATGGCATATCCGTGGTTTTCCAGTATCCTGCGCCGCCATTTCTCCATAATATTTGTCGCTTCGGTCATGGCTTCTTCGATTGTCATGACTTTCTTGTCATCCCAAGCGAATCTCTCGATACTGCCATTCGCATGGTATATTATCTTGGACCGTCCTTCTGTCACAGAATAGCTGTCCTCGAACCGGTCGCCGACGACGTTGTTTGGCTCGCCATCTCTGGAGAAATGGTCATGCACTGTCACGAAATTGCCGCTCCCATCGTTCAGTCTGAGCGTCCTCACATAAAGCCTCCCGCTTTCAGGGGCTTTGCCGGCGGAATAGGTCCCCTGAGTAAATGAATAGCTCTGTCCATAAAACCTTCCTTCAAGGTCAAGTTTGGCGAAATCCGGATTCACGATATCGCGGGAACATAGATAAAACAAAATAAACATACCAAACAGAAAAAGACATACGGTGCCTACTAAAAGAGAGAGATTCCTGTTTTCAAAATTCATAGAATTTCCTTTCAAAAGCAGTCCCTTGGCTGTCTTTGCTGTCATATACCAGAGCCTCATGGCGCTATCGAGATAAGCGACATTGCACTGAGTGCAGGGCTTTTGCATATTTTTTATTATGATAAAATTCCAGACAATGACAAAGATGTTTCTAGATTGACTGAAAAATTTAAAAATGATGGCATGGGACAAAAAAGAAAGGCTACTCGGCAATGGACTTCTTCTTCTTTTCCACTTTGATTGTCGGGGGAATGGCCTTGACATTGACCCCGATGTCCTCCAGTTTCTGCTTGAACTTGCCCAGCGCGGTGTGTATGTCCTCAATCTTGCGCGCACCCGTGCAGATTATCTTACCAGAACCGAACAGCAGGAATGCCACCCTCGGATCGGTTATCCTGCACACGAGTCCCGGGAACTGCTCCGGCTCATACTCAACGTTCTCCATGTTGAACGATATATCTTCAAGGTTGAGCTTGGCCTCAATCTGCGTTGACGCCACGATGTTCTCCACGTTGGTCTGGAAATTGCTGGGCAGCCTCACGCCGGCCTTCTTGACATGGCCAACTACCTTGGACATGGCTTCCTTGGCTGTCTCAACGCTCTTGGCCCCGGTGCATACTATCTTCCCCGAAGAGAAGATCAGAGTGGCCGCCGTAGGGTCCTTTATCCTGTATATAAGGCCAGGAAAGGCTTCAGGCGCATATTCTGCTCCTTCAAGCTTGCTGGAAATCTTGGGAAGAGGAATGTCCTTGCCGAGCGTCGCGAAAGCGACAACGTTTTCAATTTTTACGCTAAATTCATCCAAAAAAATCCCCCCAGTGTATATATTGCATCCACTTATATATAATGGTTTGCCGATTTTCGCCTGTCAATTTGCCAAAACATCCCCTTAAATAGACTTGGATACAATAATTATTCATGGAATACAAATGCCCGAGATGCGGCTCAGCCCGGACGGTCTGGAGGGGTTACAGGAGGAACATGAGCGTGGACAAGCACATGCGGATGTGCAAGAGCTGCGGCAGGAAGTACACCCCGGACGACGGCTATCTCCGGATGCGTTTCAAGCCGGAAATAATAAGGAAGGCCATGGCACTCAGAAAGAAGGGTTATTCGTCCGCCGAGGTCAGGGAGCACCTCCAGAGGTATGAAGGCATCAAGGTCTCCCGCTGGACCGTGATAAAGTGGGAAAGGAAATTCGTAAAGAAGAGCAAATGACACCTTTCAGGTGAAACTTTTGCCCAATTCTTCAGATTGCATTTTGTGACAAGCCCATCGCCGGCATGACTGGTATCTTAGATACCTTTTAATTGACAGAACATAAAACCAAACTCCTGGAGGATATTTTAGGAGTTTGGCTTTCGCTCTGGGCCGGAGCGTGTTTCTCTGAAGGAGTACCCACCGTTAGTGCCATGGATTGTTCAGTGATAAGGATGATAGCAAAGCGCAGTTCCCGCC
>CAZPUZ010000079.1:0-3848 GCA_964589875.1 uncultured archaeon | reverse complement strand
AACTGATTTATCCCAGGCGATGGGTATGGCTCCCTCAACCATAAAGGAGCATCTTGACAACCTTGTTGAAGCGGGGCTCATAATCAAGAAGGACGACGGCCACAAATGGAAATACTACGAACTCACGCGCAAGGGACGCGCCGTGCTCAATCCAGAGGAGAAGAAGATATGGATACTGCTCTCCCTGTCAGGCCTGGCCCTGATAGTGACAGCGTTTGACGCCCTGACCGGCTCTCTCAGGCAGGCCGTCATCAAGGCCGCACCCGCTGCAAGGAAGGCGCCCCAGATGCTGGGCGCCGGATGGGAGCATGAGGCCCCGTCAGCCATTGTCAGTGACGGGGGTGCGGGCATAGCCGAGGCCGCCATTGACGCAACCACGCTGGCCGCGCAGCCTCTTGCCATCCCGGAGCTCCACCTCGTATTGATAGTTGTGACCACCGCACTGGTATGCATATTCTCCTACATGCTGTGGAAAAGAAAGAAAAAGATAATATAATCCCTAACAAGCCCCGGGAGGGCTTTAAGGCTCAATAACCGTCCCTGCCCTGCCTTTCAGGGCGGCGTTCATGCGGTCAGCGTCGGTGATGACCACCTTCTTGCCGCCTGATTCCAGGAACCTTATGCTGGCCTCTATCTTGGGCCTCATGGAGCCGAACGGGAAATGGCCCTGGGCGAGCAGGCTCTTGGCTGTCTTCAGTGTCAGTTTCTCAAGGCACAGCCTCTTCCTGGGCTCGTCCCAGTTGGTGTGGACGCCTTCAACATCAGTCAGCATGACCATCAGGTCCGCTTTTACGGAATTCGCGAGCTCTGCCGTGGCCAGGTCCTTGTCAATGACTGCCTCAACGCCGTATATGCCCTTCTTCCTGCCCTTGCCGGAGACATGTATCTTGTCTTTGACTACTGGTATGCCGCCACCGCCGGCCGCTATCACCACGGCC
The DNA here is from genome assembly GCA_964589875.1 of uncultured archaeon. Lineage (GTDB taxonomy): Archaea > Aenigmatarchaeota > Aenigmatarchaeia > QMZP01 > QMZP01 > QMZP01. The sequence goes on along the minus strand of CAZPUZ010000079.1, from coordinate 2,910 downwards.
CTGTCAAGCAGCGACTTTATGGCTCCTGCCTCGAGTATCTTCTTGGGGACCGGGGAAGCCACCGCCCTCCTTGAGCCCCTGACCGACTCGGCGACGTGCCAGTGTGCCGGCAGCTCCTCCTCTCTGGGGAAGTAAGGGCCCACCTGCCTGGTAGGCTTCCGGAAGCTCTTGTCGTCCCTGTCAACCAAGCTCTGGGTGAGCATGGCCACCACGGGGACATTCATCTTGAGCTCGTGAAGCTTGCTGTAAAGGGATTCCTGCAGGACGTAGCCTATGAGCCCCTGGGTCTGGGCTATGTTGACGTACAAGGGCATTTTGGGTGCGCCTATGGTGGATTCCTGATGCAGCATGATATTATCCAGCTGCGGGCCGTTTCCGTGGGTTATCACGACCCTGTAACCATGCCGGACGAGCCTGGCCACCTGTTCCATGGCATGGTCAATGTTGCCGAGCTGCTCGTGGATGTGGCCTGGCTGGCCCCTCCTGACAATGGCGTTGCCGCCCAGTGCAACCACTATGGTCTTCTTCTTGGAGAAAGGGAGGGCCTTCTTGGCAGGCATCTTGGTTCGTATGGTCTTCAAGGCCTTGCTGTTCAGCTTTGCCTTCCTGCCAGCCGCCTTAGCGGGCTTTGAGGTTTTCTGCCTGGGCATGGCTATCTGGTATAATATTGGCTCAGGCAGTTAATAAAATTGCAAGGAAAAACGGGAGATAGGGATCACTTCTTGACAAGTATGGCGAACCTCACGACCAGAATGGCTATGATTATTATTGTTATCAGGCTGATGACAATGGCCTTCCATAGCGGGGCTATGCCGACTGCCACGACGCCGCCGGTTATGTTGTCGCCGAGAGACATGTTAATCCACGAATCCTGGTCGCCCGAGTCCTGGCTCCCTGTCTCCTGGTCAGTGGTGCCTGAGTCCCCGGTGCTGCCTGTGTCTTCCACTTGAGTGCCCTCGAGATGGACCTGCACGGGTATCTCCATTATCTCGGCGAAGTAGTTGCCTGTGACATTCAGCTTGATGTCATACGTGCCAACCTCGGTGTCTATCTCAGGCGAGATGTAGAGGTAAACGCTCATCTCCTCGCCAGGCTCAAGGTATGCGCTCTCCCTGCTAATATGCACCCATTCGGGGGCCTGGAGGTTAATCCTGAAAAGCTGCGTGTTGTGGCCGTCATTGGCTATGTCAATGCCTATGTCCGTTGCCGAGCACCTGGCAACATCGGCCTTGCTCTTCTGCGTGGATATGTCAAGCGAGTAGCATTCCTCGACGGGCTTGATGTTGATGGTCGCGGTCTCCTCAAGTGCTGTATTCTCGGATTCAACGGTTACTCTGACATCCCTGGTCCCCGAGCCGCACCTGACGGCAACACTGTAGTTCATCATGGCAGTCTCGTCTGGCAGGAGAACGACCGACTTTACCATCTCGTCGTCAATGTTCACCAGGTACTCGTCCTCCATCCTTCCGGTGTTCTTCACGCTTACTGTGAAGTCTGCCGAGCCGCATGCGCATACACTGGCCTCTGAAGGCGTCAGCGACATCTCAGCGGAGTAGCAGTTCATCACGTTCATCGTCATCTTCGTGCTGTCAGAGACCGAGCCGCTGAAGGCCGAGACCACTATCTTATATTCGCCTTCCATCTCGCGGGTGTCAACAACGAGGTTGATCTCCTCGCTCTCCCCGGCATCCAGCTCAACCTTGGTCTTCTGGAGCGAGCCCCTGGTTGCCGAAAGGTCAAACGTGTCGGGGGCCTGGCCGCCGTTCTTGACGAATATCTTAAACACGGCTGGCTGGCTCTGGCATGCATCAACCGCGGAAGGCGAAGCCACCACGGAAACGTCCCTGCACTCCAGCGCCGTCACGGATGCGCTGACCTTCTTGGGGTCCTCGTATCCGTGGGACGATGTAACCATCAGGTAGAACGGGTTTGAACCCACCTTGGGTGCCGTTACTATGACGTCAATTACCTCGGTGGTATCCTTCTCAATGAATATGCTGGCAGGGACATCAATCCATGAGGGGTCTGAAGGGGTGATTATGTAGGTGTCGTCCTGCGAGCCTGTATTCTCAACCTCAAGCGCGAACCTCGCCGGCTGGCCTACGCACACCTGCTGGGCGCTGGCGCTGCCCGCGATGGCCATGATTGCAGCGAACGCCACAATCATCACTGGAACATAATTTGCCGCTTTCAATCAAATCCCCTTTCCTACTTCTTCACCACTATGTATATGATTATCAGTATTACTATGATTATTATGATGCTTACGATGGCCGCGTCGGTCTCAGGGTTCCTGGAGGCCGCCATGCCTGTTATCTCGTCTGAGTCGTTAAGCGATAAGTTGTCACCGCCCGGTTCTGTGATGGGTTCCCCGGTGTCCTCTGTGATGTTGTCTTCCTGCTGGGTTGAATCGCCTGTCTGCTCCTGTGGGCCCGAGCCACTTGACTGTTCCTGAGAGCTGCCCGAAGGTGTCAGCCTGACGTCAAAGCCGAAGCAGTCCTTGATGTTCAGCTTGACCTGCTCGCTGGCCTCGGCCGGGGAAGTCTCTGAAGAAGCCTCAATGTTGATGTCCTGTATGCCTTCAACGCCCGCTCCGGGAGCCACCATGAAATGGACTGTCTCTGACTGGCCGGGGGAAACGCTGACATATGAGTCAGTGAATGTGGCCCATTCCTTGTCGCTTGACATCAGGAAAGTCTCCTGGAACTTGCCCTGGTTCTCCAGGACAAGCGTGAATATCTCTCCCTCGTCGCTCTCCATGCAAAGGTCCTTGAAGCTCTCCTTAGCGTACAGCTCAACAGCATAGCATTTCAGGGCATTTATCTGGATTACCCTGGAAACCTCGTTGCCTGTCCTGGAAGACTCGGCCCTCAGGGTAGCGGTGAATGTGCCGCCGTCGCATCCGCAGGG
>CAZPUZ010000078.1:0-3890 GCA_964589875.1 uncultured archaeon | reverse complement strand
TGAAGAAGGGAGTATTTTCCCTTATCGGCTGCTCCAGGGTATCAATGTTCAGCATGACCGGCGAATTAGCCATTGTGGAAGGCTTCTTGGTGCCGGGATAAAGCAGGCCTTCCTGTGCAAGCCTGCTCCACTCATCTTCGCTTATGGCCTCTATCTCCAGGGTGGATTCAACGAAATATTCATAGCTCACAATCGCGCTGAATGGAAGGAACTTGGAGCCTGTCTCAGTCATCAGGCCGAAGTCAACGACTGCTGAGCATGATATGCCATCCTCCCCGCTAGGGAAGAACACCTGTTCGCTGTCCAGCTTGGTGAGATCTCTGCTGATATCAGCATAGCATACGTTGCCGGCACAGTCATATGTTATCGTGCCGGTGTTGTGGTCGTCAAGCTCATCCTTCTCAAAACCCAGCTGGGTCCCGTCTATGGACTTCCTTATGAGGTCCTGCCATTGCGTGTTCCTTCCTTTAGTCCAGTCTAACGGGCGCCACCATTCCTTCTCCTCCGTGGGGAGGTTCTGTACGGAACCTCCTTGGTTGTTCTTGGTTACTCCTGTGCCTGCGACCAGTGTCACCCTGATGTTCTTGGCGTCCGCCGAGCCCTTGTTCTGTATGGGGATGATTATGTTGTATGGCATGTTGGCATAGATTGGAGTGGAGCGAAAGTTGCCCACCTCTACGCCATAAGCTCCGGTGAGTCCGGTGTCGGAATCCTGTGTATAAGTGCCGGTCATTATGCCCTGCGCAAAACCCACGGGATTGACAAGCATCTGGAACGCGGTCCCGAAAGTGCTGCCGATCTGGTTGAAGGCTTCTGTCACCGGTGCCATGAATTCTGTCACACCCGCAAAGGTCTTGCCGAACCACGGACCAAGCAAGGCGGAACCTACCTCCTGCTGTCCTGGTCCTACTGCATATATCATGGTTGCTGCGCTGAGCATTATGAAGCCTATGGCCGGTCTGCTCTGGGAAGGGCTGAAGAAACCTGCTATGCCGCATACCAGCCAGAAGTAAAGGAAGGTGGATTTCAATGCACCCGTAAGCCCCCACGTCGGCATGCCAAGGAAACCCTCCTCGCCAAGAACGCCGGATCCTACAAGGGCCATGAACATCAGAATGGCAAAAAGCCATCTGGAGTACTCTCCTCTTATTGTCGATTCGCCCTCCTTGCTAGTAGATGCTACAGGCGGCACCGCGAAGAAGGCCATTGCCATTATACCTAGAACGAACGACTGGAATACGCCGTAGAACACCCACCATGGTATTATTATCAGGCCTATGAAGAATTTCGCAAGAGGCTCTATGACCAGACCGGGCGTCTTGGGATTGAATTCCGAACTGAACGAGAAATATGACAATGCGGCCACGATTATCATGAGTATGTTTGACAGGAAGCCTATGGCTGTGGCATTCTGTGAACCGGTTATGAAGAACCAGACTGCAAAGAACTTGAACACAGATTTGACAACACCCAGACCGTTCTTCTTCTTGTAAGTTCTGAGTCGCAGGTAATCCCTCCATGTAAGTATTATTTTCCCGCCGAATTCATCAATGGGTTCAGGGCTCGGGAAAAGCGTGCTTATCGCGAGCATAATGAATCCCAGAGTGAAGTTGCCTGCCCATGTGCCCTCAAAGAGCTGGGATATTATCATGCCGGCAATAATCAATGCCAGAGCAGATATTACCTTCATCACGTGGGAGCCGAGCCTATCCTCGAAGAAATCCTGTGAATCCTTGGAAAGCTTCCTTGGATATTTCAAGGGATTTGCCCAGGAACCGTATGTCTTGTGCTCCTTTTCCATCCTTTCCATTTCGGGAGTCTTGACAAATTTACCCTTCTCTTCATCTTCTTTCTTTTTAATATCCTTGAATTTCTCGGCATATTCCTTTTTTAGTTGCTTTTCAAGCTTCTTCCTGTCGCGGGAAGAGACATCAATTTCGTTTCTGATACCTTCAAGCTTGTTATTATACTCTTTTATGATTTTCCCCTTATCGCTCAGCTGCAGATGAATGTCTACGCTGTTATGCCTGTTGCTCGTCACAGTGACAACGGAATCGTACTTCCTGTACCTGTGCTTGGGTTCCACTATAAGGCGGTGCCTGCCCGCAGGTACTCTGTCGAAGTGGTAGAAGCTTCTGTTCTGATTGGTATAAGTGTTTGGGTTGATATTCCGAACTCCTGGTAAAATCAGTGTGATTTTATTTTCTAAGCCTGTGACGTCTTTACCATCCTCGTCTATTACATAAATTGTAAGGCTTCCCTCGCCTCCGCGCCTTTGCTGGCCACCTCCCACTCCGGGTATCTGCTGCATCGGAAAAACACCTGATAATTAATTACCGGCGAGCGTATAAATAATTGGAAAAGAAGCATAACAGTCCGATTATCATCTCACCAGCACTATCCGGACTTCCCCGATGTCCCAGTAGCCAGTACCCGAGAATTCCAGGGTGTTCAGGCCTTCCTGGGCCTCGTCCGTGGTGAACGGGACCGAGTTCCAGCCCCTGAAGGGCAGCGTGACCTCTAAGTCCTCGTCGTTCAGGGACACGTCCAGCCTGCCCGGCCTGTTGACTGCGTCCACATCGTACCTGACTTCGCCGGTGTATCCCTGGTTGTCAAGCAGGTCATACTGGGACTCTGTGAGCTCGAACGTCCTTGAGCGCGTGACTTGGTTTGTGAGGACGTACAGGTCAAGCTTGGCGTTGTTGAGCGTGACCTCGCCGCCGGGGCATTCAAGCGTTATGATGTTGTCGCCGGTCTTCAGCGGCGCTCCGGTATAGTTGAACACCACTGTCTCAACCCCGTCAGGCGTCTTCTCCCAGAGTTTGTAGCCGTTTATCTTGACCCTGAGGTCGGAATCGCCGAAGCCAATGAAACTGAGTTCCCCCCTGCTGAGGGTCTCTATCTCGCCGGGCATCATGGTGAATGCTATGTGCCTTGCGGGACCGTACTCCAGGCTGACGTCAAATTCACGCAGCGTGTAGACATTGGAGGCCCAGAAAGCGAAGCCCGGGCCGTCACACTCAATCTCCATGCTGTTGGACTCCCTCACGTAGTTGGGCTGTATCTTGAAGGATACCTCGCCTCTCGGGGGATTGTCGCTGTAGACCTCCATGCCGTTCCACTTTATCCTGAGGTTTCCGTACTGGTTGGTCTCGTGAACGCGGAAAGTGACCAAGACATCTCTCATGGAGTCCATCAGATAGTCAGGTACCATGATATTGAGCTCCTCGCGGCTGGCGCTGAAGAGGCTGGCTGATATCTCAAGCTGCGGGACGTCCCTTAAGCTCTCCTGCTGCGTCTCCCCGACGGTGAACGTGCCCAGGGAAGAGCTGCGCGGCTCATCCTCTGAGTAGCCGATGGTGCCCAGAGTGAAATCGGCGACCGTCTGGTTACCGCCGCTTCCGCCCGGCGTTGAGGGCATGAATACCGCCACTGCAGAAAGTATAACGATAAGGCCGAGAGCTATCGCAAGGACGTAGAGGAAGTCATCAACCCCCTTCATCATGCGGGCCATGCTATTATGTTGTCGGCCGGAGATATATATATTGAAAGCGCCATACTACTATTATAGTTATTGCTTTTCCGGTTATCCCTCCTATCTGATGATTACATCATCACCATGATATCCGCTTGCGCGGCTTGATCGTCTGTCACTAGCGGTCCTGCAGCCAAGGCTTCACAAGCGTCTTTGGTTTTTCGCCTTTTCCACTCCGGGGTATGCCGGGCCATGAAAGGGGTTGCCATGGTAAAGCCGGAGAAGGCGCGGGTTTCCATGGGGACATTCCGTGGCATCGGATGGTTCGTTCTGGTATGGGGGATTTATCTCGCGCTTGCATGCTTTTTCGTGCATGACATTGACAATGACAAGGACCCTACGATATTCGCGTGGG
>CAZPUZ010000077.1:0-3921 GCA_964589875.1 uncultured archaeon | reverse complement strand
TATCATTCATACCCGTGCAAGATGACGTCGGCGTCCATCATGTGCTGATATGGGTTGAGGACGGGGAATACATGGACAGCCAAGTCGTGATATTCAGCATCCAATCCGTGAACGAGTCCCCGGTTCTTGACCACATCGGGGCGCAGACAGCCACTGAGCAAAAGCTCTATCTTTATGATGTCAACGCCACCGACCCGGAGAACGACACTCTGCGGTTCTATGACAACGCGACCTTCTTCAACATAAGCAGGCTTACTGGAATAATCAACTTCACCCCCAACACCACCGACATCGGCAACTATTCCATAAACATATCCGTTACGGACGGTCAGGGATGGGATTGGGAGATTGTGAGCTTCGCTGTCGTGGAGAGGAACTACCCGCCCAACATAACCTACTGGTATCCCAACGAGAACGAGACGGAAGTGGCGGAGGAGATTCATGAGAACCTCACAACCGTATGGTTCTACAAGAACAGCGTGATAATGTTTGAGGTCAATGCCACGGACCCCAACAACAACACACCTTCTTATCTCTGGTTCATAGGCAATGAGAGTATAGAGGGAGCATACGGCGATAACTACACGTTCTCTTTCGGGAAAAGCGGCAAGTACATGATAACGGCCTACGCCACAGACGGTGAGCTCAATGACAGCCACTCCTGGCTGGTTCTGGTCATACCTGAGCTGATACCCTCCCCGCCCGGCGGGGGAGGAGGCTCCACCCCCGTCTGCATAGAGAACTGGCGTTGCACCGTCTGGTCCGTCTGCTCCAAGGAGGGCGTGCAGTTCAGGGATTGCGTGGATCTCAACAGCTGCGGCACGTTTGACCGCATGCCTGACGAGAATAGGACGTGCATATACACGCCGTATCCGAGCTGCTATGACGGCATAAAGAACTGCCATGACAACAAGTGTGAGATACTTGTGGACTGTGGCGGCCCATGCGACCCCTGCCCGACATGCGATGACAACATAAGGAACCAAGGAGAGAAAGGCATTGACTGTGGCGGCCCCTGTCCCCCGTGCTCGGGTGAATGCATACAGGCCACCACATTCGCTGTCAACCTCGAGACAGGCCAATGCAGGGCTTTCAGCAGCCCGTGCGACATACCCGAGGGCTGGAGGCTCGTTGACAGGTGCCCGCCGGTCCAGCCCATAATACTATTCCTGTACATACTCATACTTTCGCTTGCCGTGTTAATCGTAATATTCCTGTGGCTCCACAGGGCAAAAGTAGTGTCAATGCTTCTTGGGGGAGGGACCGTGGCCAAGTCCAGGAAGAAGGAAAACCAAGTGGCCAGCAAGCAGATGATGGGCAGGGAAGCCCTTGAGAACCTGAAGAAGCTCGGTGCGGAGAAGAAAAAGAAAGGTGATAAGGACGGACAGGAATGAGAAGAAGCTTGCTGAAATATCAGCCACCCTGAGGAAATTCTTCTCCGACTTCCTCGGCATCAAGTACCAGTTCACATATGACGAGCTGAAGAGCGAGCTCAAGAAAGCCAGCATAGAGAAGCCAGTCAGGGAGAAGACAGAGAAGTTCTTCCATGAGATGGAGAGGATACAGTATGGCGGCAGTTCCGTTACAGACGCAGACATAGAGAGGATATCCGCTGAGGCATACGGTGTCATACAGCGGATATCAGGATATGTCGAATCCAAGAAGGAGGAGCAGCCGGTGACCATGACGGACAAGATGCTGAAGAAGGTTGAGAACCTGACCGGAATAAGCATCAATTTCCGCAAGAAAAACCCTCCGCCGGCCCCGCGCCCGGAAACCGCGAAGAATGACAGCGGCGGAAAGGAAACCCGGAATTTGGAAAATGCCGGGAAAACACACGAGAAGCACATTCATAAGCCCATGGCATCCTCGCAGAGGGTGACCGACGGTCATAATCATAAGGAGCCTGAGGCGCCCCCGGCAGAGCAGCTCCCGGAGGTCGGCGGGGAGGCGGAGCCTGCTGAGAAGCCGGATGCGGGTCAGCAGCCAGGGCCGGAAACCGGGCCAGGCAAAGAACCTCCAATAGCCAGTGCCCGTCCAACGGAAAAAACCGCAAAAGCAGCGCCTCCGGGCGAGAAGCAGGAAACTGAGCTGGTGGGTACCACTGTGAGGAGGCTGCTGGAGGACATCGAGGGATTTGCCGGCAAGACAGTGAGACTTAACGGGGAGATTGAATTCATAACAAAGATATTTGAGACCAAGGATTACTGGTACATGTTCAAGGACCATACAGGAAAGATAACGGCCGTGAGCAAGATTACCGGCAAGTATTCGGGCGAAGGTGCCCTGATAGGCGTGGCAAAGAAGACCATAATGGGAGAGCCCTTCCTGGTCATTGAGGCCTTCGGCTAGCATCACCATCCATATTCGCTGTAATGCTCGCCGCTTCTGACGCGTTCAATTGCCTGCCTGATATATGGAATGATGTTCGTGGGCATGTCGTCAACAGGGAACCAGGACAAATCATCGCATTTCTGGGGCTCCATGTTCCTTATTTCACCGTCCCACTCGTCGGCCGCAAAGAAGATATCAACTCTCTGATGTTCAGGACCACAATTCCTGTGCATCACGTGTATGACCCTTATGTTTTCGGGACTGATCTGGATACCGGCCTCCTCTCTCGCTTCTCTTATCATTGCATGGGTAAAGCTCTCATCTTTCTCTACATGTCCTGCCACGAGACCGTAATTCCCATCTTCATAACCTGTGTTGAACCTGCGCTGGAGCAGGACATGGTTGTCTCTTATCAGGATGAGATAAGAGCTGGGAACGTTCTTGTGCCTTTCCATTAATAGAGATTGTGCCGAAGAAATAAAAATCAGGGCAGCACCCTGAACTTGGTGTTGGTCATCACCCATTCCACGAAAAGGAACACGAAAGCAAGCAGGAGCATGTGGAACGATGCGTCAAAGGAAACCGTCTGCTCCTTGGGCCTGGTGATTTCCTGGTATATCGTGCTCAGCTCCTCCGAATCATCTGCCATCTGGAATATGCCTCCTGTCTGGTTGGCTATCTCCCCGAGGGTCTTTGTGTCGGGACGGGAAACGAAGTCTGTCATGTCAAAGCTGCCTCCCGCCTCTGTTCCTATGCCTACTGTGTCAATCCTTATGCCCTCGGAATTGGCGTATGCTATCGCCTCTTCCACGCTTATCCCGACGTTGCTCTGCCCGTCGGTTAGCAGGATTATGTTCTTGGGATTCTCGCTCTGGGCCAGCAGGTTGGAAGCCGTGACTATGGCATCGCCTATGGCCGTCCCCCCGACGCTCTCAACGTTTATGCTGTCAACCGATCTCTTCAGGGTAGTCACATCATCCGTCACTATGCTCTTCACGAAGCTGATGCCTGCGAATGACACCAAGCCAGCCCTTGAATTGCCGGGAAGGGAGTCAATGAAGGCATTGGCCGCCAGCTTTGCGGCCTCTAGCCTGTCCGGCTCGTAGTCGTCCGCGAGCATGGAGCCTGAAGCATCAATCACGAGGACGAAGTCCGAATTGACAGCGTATCCTGTGTACCTCACGGTGGTCCCTGCAAGCGAGAATACAATGAAAGCCAGCGTGAGTATCCTGAGGGTGAATGTTACGTAATTCCTTGATAGTATCTTCTCCCCGCTGAGCTTTTCCATAAGCTCGTAGTTAGAGAACTTGAGGGCCCTCTTCCTTACGAATTTCAGGCTTATAATCTGCAGGAAGAACAGCAGCCCTATGGCCAGGAGAAGCCACAGGAACTCGTAGTGCTGGAATATCACTTCGACAATAATATCTCCCTCCTCTTAAGGAAATTCACCAAAGGCCTGACAAATGACTTGTCAGTGTTTATGCGCAGGAACTCCCCTCCCCCCCTTATGAACTCCTTCTCAATGTGTTCAAGCCTCTCCTTTGCCTTGGCCTCGTACTCATCCCCGATTTCCTTGGGATTGATGAG
>CAZPUZ010000076.1:0-3935 GCA_964589875.1 uncultured archaeon | reverse complement strand
TGATTTGGAATCCACATATTTTACTCTACCTTCTGTTTCAATTCTTTTTCGGGCACCGTCCAGCTGCCTCTCAGCTACCATGGCTTTCATCAGCTCCCGGCTTGCATTGCTCCATGCTTCGGTTGCGTGGTACTTGCCTCTTTCTTCAAGGACTATGGGTTTCAATCTGTCGGCCGGGTTCAGGGTAACCCTTATCCTACCCCCGCCCATGGGATAGTACCCGTAATCCATGGTCTCGGATTTCAGTTCCATGCCCATCTTTTTCAAGCATTCAGAAAACACATGCCTGAAGTAGCCGGTTGTCGGGCTCCACGCCACATGGGTGCCTCCTGATATCGTGAACGTTGTCTCCTTCTCCGCTTTAACTGCGGGGACAAGCAGCGACTGCAGGACAAGTGTCACAGAACCTGCCGTACCAACATCAATCTCTAAATCTCTCGGATTGAGCTTCCCTGGCATGAATGCAAGTTCCTGGGAACCGATGGATGCACCTTCAAGATTCGCATCACAGAACTGGGCAACCGCTTTAATTCCGGTAAGATGCTGGGCTTTCAGTCCCGGGGACGGCCTGCCTGAACGTATGTTGAATATGTGGCACCCCTTCCCGGTAAGCGCCGATAGTGCGACGGATGTCCTGATAATCTGCCCGCCACCAGAACCATAAGAGCCGTCAATCTCCAGAAGCTGCACGATTCACACCTCAATGGAGTCGCCCATGACAGGAGCCACGGCATTGATGCCCCTTCCGTTGAGCTCCTTGGAGAATTCTTGGGTCCTGTCACCGTGCACAAGTATTGTCTTCTCCGGGCTTAGCTTCTCAATGAAGCCTATGAGATTGTCCTTTCCGCAGTGGGCGCTGAGGTCCATGAACTCCATTCCCATCTTCGGCTTTACGTCCATGCCCTCGTATATGTACCTCCCGCTGTCCATCAGCACCCTGCCAACCGTCCCCGGTACCTGAAAGCCGTTCAGTATCATGATACAGTCGGGATTGTTGATGAGCTTCTGTATGTAGAAATGTATGGGCCCGCCATTCAGCATGCCTGCAGTTGATATTATTATTGCGGGCTTCTTCAGCGCTTCCTTGCGCTGGTTGTGGCTCCTTATCTTTCGTGCCCTGCCGAATGCCCTGCTGAGAGCCCTGTTGTCCCTGACAGATTCCGGGTTGTTGAGAGCTGCCCTAGTAACCCTTATACCCATACCGTCCATGTATATGGGATAGCCCATATCCGCGACCGCGAGCAGCATCTCCTGACTCCTTCCAACAGCGAAGGAGGGCAGAAGGACCGTGCCCCCGCGGTTTATGGTCTGGCGTATCTTCTCCTGTATCCTGCTGACAGATTCCTTGCGGTCGGGATGATTCTTGTAGGAATATGTGGATTCCGTAATCAGGACATCTATGTCACTGTAATCCTTGTGAGCACCCTTCATCAGAAGAGTCTCCTCAAACTTGATGTCCCCCGTGAAGAGTATCCTCTTGCCACCGGTCTCCAGAAGAACAGATGAGCTTCCGGGAACATGCCCGGCATCATAAAATGTGACTTCCGCGGTCTTGAACTTCTTCCTTTTGCCAAAATACATGTTTATCCCCCTGTTGTCCATGGACTTGATGTCGGCAGCGGTATAATGCGGCTGGAGACCCTTTATCTTCTGTACCTTTAGTGAGTCCCTCAGAAGTATGTTGGCTATGTCAAAGGTTGTACGGGTAGCATAGACCCTGCCCTTCCAGCCTTCTTTGTAAAGGGATGGTATGTGGCCGGAATGATCGAGATGGGCATGGCTGAGGAAGAGGGCATCCACCGGCATGTCCGGTCTCTGCGGCATGTCCATATGCTCCACATTGACGCCATATTCAAGAAGGAAACGCTGAGAGCCATTGAAGACCGTTATGCCCATCCGGCCTACCTCGCGGGCCCCTCCCAGAAACTTGAGCTCTACCATGATTTTCACTTCACAATCCAGTTAATAATTGCTGCCATCTCTTATATACAGTATACAAATTAATATTATGGTTTATTCTGGATACCTGGATTTTGACCACAAGCCGGGAAAGGAAGAGCTTGTCTGCCAGTTCAGGATAAAGCCTGTTGCCGGGATGAGTGTCAGGAAAGCGGCTGAGGCCGTAGCAAGCGAGTCCTCTGTTGGCACGTGGACCGAGGTGAGCACATCCAAGGAATATGTAAAGAGGCTGGCTGCCAAGGTGTTCTGTATCAGAGGTAACCAGGTCAAGATATCATATCCTTCTGTTCTGTTTGAGAACGGCAACATCCCCCAGATTCTCAGCTCCGTCGCGGGCAACATATTCGGGATGAAGACCGTCAGCGGGCTGCGTCTTGAGGACATCAACCTCCCGGACAGCATCATCAGAAGCTTCAGGGGTCCCAGTTTCGGTATCAGGGGTGTAAGGCGGTTGACAGGGGTTTCCAAAAGGCCGCTAGTTGGCACCATTGTGAAGCCCAAAATAGGTTTGCGAACCGCTGACCATGCCAGAGTGGCATTTGACGCCTGGGAGGGAGGATGCGACATCGTGAAGGACGATGAGAATCTGACCAGCCAGAGATTCAATCCCTTCAAGAAAAGGGTAGTAAAGACTCTCAAGGCCAGGGACAGGGCCGAGAAAAAGACGGGCGAAAGGAAGATGTACATGCCAAACATAACCGGGGGGACAAAGCAGATGCTGGAAAGGGCGCAAATCGTCAAGGAGCATGGAGGGGAATATGTCATGTTGGATATCATCACAAGCGGGTGGTCGGCTCTCCAGACACTAAGGGAAGCGGATATGGGGCTGGTCATCCACGCCCACAGGGCCATGCACGCAGCCATGACCAGGGACCCGTCTCACGGGATATCAATGCTCGTCATCGCCAAGCTCGCGAGGCTCATCGGAGTGGACCAGATACATATCGGAACAATAATCGGAAAGATGGAAGGGAAACGAATGGAGGTTGAGGAGATAGAGCAACAGATTGAAAAGGGTATCATTAAACCCGGCTATGATACCCATTCATTGGGAGAGGAATGGGGTAAAATCAAGCCTGTGTTTGCGGTGTCTTCCGGCGGCCTTCATCCCGGTCATGTACCCAAGCTGATTAAGATGCTGGGCAAGGACATAATAATACAGATGGGTGGCGGCATTCATGGCCACCCGAAGGGCACACAGAAAGGCGCAATGGCTGCAAGGCAGGCAGTTGAAGCTTCAATGGAGGGCATCTCTCTGAAGAAGTATTCAGAAACGCATAAGGAGCTTGATATGGCTCTGGACATGTGGAATAAATAGTATTGAAACAAAAAATAAGTGATTGTGTGGGATTGCTCGGACGCATACTTGGATGGAACTGGAGGGTAAGAAGGCTGAGAAAGCGCTGGGACCGTCTCAGGGAGAAGGCCCTGAAGAAGAAAAACCCTCAGAGGCTCCAGGCCCTGAAACAGCTTGATGCCGTCACCCCGAACCTCACCATGCTGGAAGAGCAGAGGCTAAGCAGGATGGACAGGGCGAGGATATCCAAAGAGATAGAGATAAGCCTTGCAGAAGTCAGGGCACTTATTGATGCGAAGCCAGAGGAACTGCGGCCGGGAACGAGGCAGCAGAAGGCCTTTCCTTCATGAAGGCAATTTTTATATAAGGCCAACAAGATTGATGTGTTGATATGAAGCTTGCTATCCTGGGTCCGGGAGAAAATCACATAGGTTACACGACGAAAAGGATAATTGAAGAGGCAGGCAAACTGTTCAAGCAGGTGGAGCTCGTGCCGCTTGTTGATATCAAGCTCAGAGTGAACGACGGCATTGACGCCACATACGGGAAGAAAAGCCTCTCCAAGTACGATTACTGCCTTCTCAAGATTGATTCAAAGAGGGCCAGCGTTGGCTATCCGGTAGCAAGATTCCTTGACGGGATGAAGGCAAGGAAGCAGTATCCGGCAGACGCCATCCTC
>CAZPUZ010000075.1:0-3952 GCA_964589875.1 uncultured archaeon | reverse complement strand
GCACACGTCCCTGAGATGCTTGGTTATGGAAGGGACGGGTACCTTGTGGTACTTTATCATCTTTACATGCGGCCTGAGGGGCCTGAGCTTGGGTGTGTACGGGTCATTGGTGACAAGGAACACATGGTAATCTGATTTCTTGATGAGCTCAACGACCGCTCCAACTGCTCCCCGCTCCCTGCCGGAGATGCCATCCACCTCGTCTATGAGTATGACCTTGCCCTTGCTGAAGAGGGATGCCGTTTTGGTCGTCTGTGCGAACTGGTTTATCATGTCAATGTTCCTCTTGTCCGAGGCATTGAGCGACAGGAGCTCGTATCCCTTCTCCTTAGCAAACGCCTCGGCTGTCAGCGTCTTCCCGCACCCGGGAGGGCCGAAGAGCAGGACGGCCGCCTTCTTTGGGCCGTTCATGAGCGCCGAGATCTCGGATATGGCCTTCCCCTGGCCGGCTATGTCGGCCATCCTTTCAGGCTTGTGCTTGTCCGTCCATATTTCGGTCATAAAACTCACATAGGTGTGACAAACGCTGTTATACGGCGCTTGTTCATGTCTTAGAATTGATACCACGGTTTTTATTGGTTCATTTCTTCTTTGCCTGCTCTTCCTGGAGCTCCCGGTATGCGCTGTCCGCGGCTATGGCGCCTTCCCCGGCAGCCACAACTATCTGCTTGAGCGGGTTCTTGGTGACGTCACCTGCAGCGAACACGCCGTGCATGCTGGTCCTCTGCCCCTTATCAGTCTTGATGAACCTGCCCTCCCTGTCCAGGTCCAGCTTCTCTATGAGCTCGGTGTTGGGGAGAGAGCCTATCTCTATGAAGAGTCCGTCAGTCTCCAGTTCTTTCCCGGAATCCAGC
Source organism: uncultured archaeon (assembly GCA_964589875.1). Lineage (GTDB taxonomy): Archaea > Aenigmatarchaeota > Aenigmatarchaeia > QMZP01 > QMZP01 > QMZP01. The sequence continues at coordinate 3,098 of CAZPUZ010000075.1, read as the reverse complement.
TTCACCTTGCCGAGGAACTGGTCCCCGGTGACCTCAACGACCTTGGAATTGAATATGGTCTGTATCTTCCTGTTGTCCTCAACCATCTTTATCCACGCCTTCTCGGGGCGGAAGAAACGGTCCTTGCGGTAGATGATGTAAACCTTCTTCGCGAACTCTGAGAGCAGAAGGGCTGCGGTAAGAGCCGCATTGCTCCCGCCCACCACGGCGGCCACCTTGTCCTTGAAGAAAGCGGCGTCACACGTGGCACAGTAGCTGATGCCCTTGCCCAGGAACTTCTTCTCGTTCTTGGCGCCGAGGGTGCTTTTCTCAGTTCCCAGCGCGAGTATTATCTTCTTTCCCCTGTATTCCGCCTTGTCGCTGCTTACTTTGAAGCCGTCCTTCCCCCTGTGGATGTCGTGTATCTCATCCATGACGATCTCCACTCCGAGCTTCTTTACCTGCTCCATGACCTTGCCCATGAGCTCCCCGCCAGGTATGGTTTCAAAGCCCGGATAATTGCAGACCTTCCATGCCTCTGAAGCCGTCCCGCCAGGATGCTTGCCTATTATCAGGGTCTTCATGAGATAGCGCCCCGCGTAGATGCCTGCCGTGAGACCCGCCGGCCCGGAGCCGATTATTATGATGTCGTATTCCTTTTTCATACTCCCTACTTTGGTTTGTGTTTATAAAAATGATTGCTACTGCCAGACCAAGACCCTGATCTCTGCCTCCCCGCCTGATTCCGTGGCATAGCGCGATGTCCTTGCATACACGTCAGAAAGTCCGGGCGGCTCGGGACCGTATGACGTCTCTGACCCGGAAATGTTGATATATGCCCGGAATTCGTGGGTTATTCCCGCTGAAACCTTGAATTTGCCGTAATCCATTCCTGTCATGCTGTCCACTTTGGACTGTGACAGCCTCGTGCCCTTGACCGCGGACCATGTTTCGGTCTGGTTGGCGCCGTCGGTGCTGATGGTGTCGTCGCAGTTCAGTGATCCCGGACGGTCGCTGTATGTCATGGTGAACTGGTTGCTGCCCGCCTCTGAATCTGCCTGGAAGTAAACCCTGTCGCCTGACAGCATACATGGCAGGAGTGTGGCTCCTGAGTAGATGGTTGTTGTGTTCCTCGCGCCCTCTGAAGGCCACGTGTAATACAGGAAATGCGTGTTGTTGGTGACTGCTTCCTCTGAATGGTATGACACCGGTACCCTGTAATAGTCAACTGTTAGGAAATCTGAGACCTTCTCATGTGAAGACTTGGCTGCCTGCTCCATCATGTCTGTCTGGCTGGTGAAGAAAGCCTCTGAATAAAAAACAAGGGACCATGAGAAGAATACCAGGAACAGCCCGATGCCTATCACGGCGTCAATGCTGGTCATGCCCTCCACCTCCTGGCAATGCGCTGCCACAGCGTGGTCTTCTTCCTGCCCGCCCATATAATCCAGATTATCCATATTCCGAGCACGGCCGCTATCAGGCCCGCCTGCCAGCCGAAGTCGTGTATGAACATGGCCGTGCTGAATCCATAGGCTCTCTCGGCGAGAACCACACCCACCACCCTGCCCAGGTTGACCAGCCACAGCGCGGCGATGCCCGGCACCAGGCCCCAGAGCCTCCTGTCCAAGGAGACCCCCGGGTAGGATGCTATCAGGGCGAACAGAAGCAGCATGCTCTTCCAACCGGTGCAGTCCTCGTTGATGTAGAACATGAAAGGAGAGGAGCCTGCGGAGTCCACGGACATGGCCGGCCCGTCCATGGTGACGTCATAACCGAGGCTCTTCAGTATCCATCCCGCCTGACCGGCAACAGCCACCTGCATGGGCATCAGGTTTATTCCGAGTGCTATGGCGAGGTAGAGTGGTATGGAAAGCACCAGAAGGATGACAAGGAAGCGGAGCGTCAGCCACATCCTCTTCTGGGAACTGTTCATCCCGCGGGTGTCAGGCAATGCCGCAAATTTTCTGCTCATCTGATATACTTTTCCCCTGCTGCCTATTTATGTTGAATATGCAAGAACATGGAAAGCGGGGCAGGCGTGCTTACTTCTTCCTGTAATCATACTTGAACTCGTTGAATCCCCGTATCCTGTCATGACCCGCTTTCTTTGCCGGGGTCTCCTCAACAACAGGCTCAAGGTCCTTTTCGGGTGCTGCTGATGAAATCCTTGAACTGTCCGATGTGCGGGAGAAGCTCCCTATGCCTCCACCGGGAAGGCCCCTGAAATAAAGAGATGCTATTATTATGCCTATCACTGCTCCCAGTATGAATCCGATTCCGGAAGAGTTGACGGTGGCCATGCCCGTGAGCTCGTTGAGATCGCTGTTCTCTGACTCCAATGCCTGCTTCTCGCTCTCAAGCTGGCTTACCTCTGACTCCAACCTGTCAATCTGTTCCGAGAGCTGGTTCTCGGCGTTGGTGTTGTCCTTCACGCAGCTCATTATATCCTCAACATCTGTCTCCATGTTGGAAACTGCTGCCTCAATGGTCTCAAGGCGGTTCTTGTTGTCATGCACTTCCGTCCTGATGTCATCCTGATCATCAATGAGTTCATCCTGGTCGTCCTCAATCTCGTTGACCTTGCTCTGGATGGTGTTGAGCTTGCCTGACACTGACTCGCTGACAATGACAGTCAGCTTGCTGATGACCTCGTCGTCCGCTTTGATGCTCTCGACATATGTCTTGACGTCCGCATCGTCGGGAACCTCCACTCTCACCTCCAGCCATTCGCCGGAGTCAACCTCGTCCTGGTGGGAGACCCAGCCGTTTATATCGCCCGAATGTGATATGTCGGCCGAGCCTGCGCCTTCCATGTAGAGATAAAACCATGCTGTCTGGCCCTGCTCCAAGTTTAAGACGACATTCCTCTGGTCGGTGTAAAGTGCGCTCGCGCTGCCGGAGATTGAGATGAAGGCCATCGCCAGCACCCCCAAAACCAAGAAATTATGAACTTTCCCCATGCAAGTAAATTGTACTTCAGATATATAAGCTTTTACTTCAACGGCGGTTGGAGCAGTGACATTATTTCCTCAGGTTCTCGTAGGCTTCCCTTATGCCTTTAGTGTCGTAGAATATCAGCAGCTTCCTTATTTTTCCATTGCCATCAATCTCGAATA
>CAZPUZ010000074.1:0-4004 GCA_964589875.1 uncultured archaeon | reverse complement strand
ATAAATGTTACTATAAGGTGGTGACAAGCACGCCAACACATTGACCCGCAAGACCCACATAATATACCTTTAAATATTGTTTTACTTCTTCCACAGCCCGTGCACGTTGCAGTATTCCCTGACAACTGCCACGTCTTCAGGCTTGACGCAGAACTCGGCTTCAGGCACTTCTCCCGGCTTTAGGAATCTCCTGAACCTTCTGCCATCCTTGGCTATGATGTGTATCCATTCTATGTGATGGCCACCTTCCATGGGATGCGGGACTGAGCCTATCTTAACCTTTATGCCTTTCTCCCCTGGTTCAACAACAGGCACGTGCTTCTCCTTCCCTTCAACTGGCTTGACGGCTTTTTCCGGTTGTTCCAAGCCGTCTGTTCCTTTTTGGGTCTTCTCCTGCACGAGCCCCATGGGCTGGTTGCAGCAGTAAAGCTCTCCCTGGCCCGGGTGCAGCACCTCAACTATGTTGCCGCACGGACCGCATTTGTATATCTGTCCTTTCTCTGTCATTGTTTTCCTCCCTGAGTCTTTCTTCCTGAATGACCTGGCTGCTTGTTCATAATTAATCATGCAGCCTTTCTTCTGATAGATGGAGATGATCGGTTTCAATCTCCACCAGAGCGTTGAATATTTCCTTCAGCCTGGGGTTGTCGGATTCCCTGGCTGCCCTGGCGTAGAATTCTATTGCCCTTGTCTCCCTTTCATGGGAATCCCGGAGGTTGTCCCTGTTACCGGTATGGCAAGTGTCGCCGCCGCTCGGTACGGAGCTGAGCTTGAGCACCTTCTTCCAGATGCTGGCATGCTCTGCCTCAACCTTGCCCAGCGCCTTGAAGAGGAGCTTGCCTTCTGGGTCATCCGTCCTGGCAGCCGCGCAGAAGTAGAACGCCGCATTGCTGACCTCAACCTCAAGCGCATGCTCCGCATTCGCCTTGTCCTTCTCCGTGAGATTGATATCAAAGCTGACGTTTGCCTGGCTGGCTTCCTTTATGTATTTCTTCTTTGCGCCGCAGAACGGACAGTTGTCAGGCGCGCTGTCCCCGACGTACGGGTCCCCGCAAATCTCGCATCTCCATAACTTGACCATAATATCATCACCTTCAGAAACGTTCACTCAATTTTCTTGAATTTGCTCTTGGGCATGCCGCATATTGGGCACGTTCCCGGCGGCTCCCCTTTCACAGTGTTGCCGCACACCTGGCAGACGTACATGTCAGCAGGTTCAAGGTCCTTGCCCTTCTTGACTGCCTGCATGGCCTCCTCGTACATGCCGGCATGTATCTTCTCAACCTTGTTCGCGTCGGTGAAACTGGAGACCGCCATGCTCTTGCCTGCCTTCTCGGCCCTCAATATCATGCCCGGGTACATGTCAGTGAATTCGCGGGTCTCGCCCCTGACGGCTTCCTGGAGGTTCTCCTCAGTACTCTTCACGCCGTCCATGGCCTTCAGGTGGTTCATGGCGTGGATTGTCTCCGCGTCGGCCGCGGCACGGAAGAGCCTTGCAACCTGCGGCCTGCCTTCCTGCTCAGCCTTCTTCGCGAACGCAAGGTACCTGTGGTTGGCCTGGCTCTCGCCTGCGAACGCCATACTAAGGTCTTCTTCTGTCGTTGTCATAAAATCACTATATCATTCAGAAAGCTCTTCTTCCACTTCTTTCTTTCCCGCTTCCAGCTCCTTCACCTGCTCCTTGTCATGGCGCAGGAGAAGCTCCTGGAATTCGCCTACATGTGTCTTCTCTTCCTTTGCCACGTCCAGAAGGATGGCCTTCAGGTCTTTGTTGCCTGTGATGGATGCCATCTGCTCGTACAGGTTAATGGCGTCAAGCTCGGCTATGATGGCAGCCCTGAGTATCTCGGTGTCAAGCTTGTCCTTCTCAACCTTGCTGAAATCCACGGGTATCTGAGACATCATTGTTTCACCTCTTTGCTTGAATCAAGCTTCCTGTGGCAGAACCACCAGTCCAGGCACCCTTCCTGCTTGAGCCTTTCCTTGGCTGTCTGCCCGTCCTTGGCGGGCGGGATAATCACATCGTCCCCGAAGAGCTCGTTGTCCGGCCAGTTGGCGGGCATTGCGACCTTCTCCTGGTCGGATGTCTGGAGGGCCTTCAGCGCCCTGACGACTTCCTTCATGTTCCTGCCCACTTCCTGGGGATAGTACATGATGAGCCTTACAATCCCGTTGGGATCAACTATGAACACGGCCCTGACCGTGCTGGTCCCCTTGCCTGGATGTATCATGCCCAGCTTTGTGGCTACCCTGCCTGTATAATCCGCAATTACGGGAACGGTATCTCAACGTCCATCTTCTCCTTTATCCATTCTACCCATTTGATGTGCGAGAATGCCTGATCAATGGAAAGGCCGATGAGGCTGCAGTTCAGCTTCTCAAACTCATCTGCCATCTTCGCAAAAGAAACGAATTCGGTGGTGCATACAGGAGTGAAATCGCCTGGATGGCTGAAAAGCACAAGCCATCTGCCGGAATAATCCCCCGGTATCTTCTTCATGCCGTGGGTGGTCTGGACCTCTATGTCCGGCATCCTGTCGCCGATGAGGGGGAATTTGCCTTCCTGGTCTTCCATTGTACCACTGAATCTAGTTATTATGATGTCTTAAATAGGTTGCGGTATGAAAAATCATACTCGGGCGCGACTATATTCCCCATACGCTCTTTATCAGGAACCCGATGACGAACGACAGGCCTGCCACGCCCATGCTGATGGTCGCCATCTCAAGGAACCTGCGCCTGAAAGGCAAATCCTTTGCAACGGATATGTAGAACGTGAAGATGAGGATGACTATGATGGCGTTCATAAGGGTGACCCCGAGAGCCAGGAACACGCTGGGTACCATGAGAAAGGGTGCTATCAGGAACGCCACGGTCGCTATATACGCGATGGTGGTATAGACGGAAGCCCTGAGCGGGCTCTTGCCGTCTTCATTCCTCTCCGACTTGGTTGAAAGGTATTCCGAGGCGCCCATGGAAAGGGATGCCGCTATGCCGGTTATGAGGCCTGCCAGGGCTATGAGGCCCGTGTCGGCAAGCGCGAAGGTGAAACCCGCCAGCGCCCCGGTCAGCTCCACGAGCGCGTCGTTGAGGCCCAGGACTATTGAGCCGACATACAGAAGCTTCTCCTCCTTAATCATGTCAATGAGTTCCTTCTCATGTTCCTTCTCCTCTTTTTCAATCCTCCTGGCCTCCGGGATTGCGTCCGGGAGCCTGCCGTACGAGAACTGGGCGTTCTTCTCGCCCTTCTCCATGAACTTCAGGCCGAAGGTAAGACCGAACAGCCTGGATACCAGGTAGTACTTCCATATGCTGGACCTGGAAGGTTCAACATCCTGCTTCGTGTACTTCCTCCAGACATCATAATGCCTCTTCTCGTCCCTGGCTATCTCTCTCAGAACCTTCCGGTTTTCATCATCGCTGGTCACCCCGGCCAGCCTGTTGTATATGTGGTATTCCGTTATCTCGTTGCGCTGGGCTTCCAGCAGCCTATTCCTGGTCTTCCCCCCTATCGCCATGACTAAAGGTTATTAAGGCGGCATATATATCCTTGTCATGGGCGGCAGGGAATCCAATGAAAACAGCGGAGGAAAATGGAAATGCATGCAGTGCGGCCAGTGCTGCTTCATGTACGGCTGCATGATACCTGCCACGGACCAGGACCTTGAGCGCTGGAAGAGGCAAGGCAGGCATGACATACTGGAGAAAGTGAGGGTCATCAGGGACCCGAAAACAGGAGCCATAACGGCCGCTGAGTGCTGGTTCAACCCCTTCACGAAGAAGGAATACGTATACTGTCCCTGGATAAAACGGAAGGGTGACAAGGTCTTCTGCCTAATCCATGACACCAAGCCGCAATACTGCATTGACTACATCTGTAGGAAGCATCCGAAATGAGACGGAATTCTTTCAAGCTTTTTATAAGCATATATTCATGAAAAACTATGCTCTACCTGATATCACTGGGATTGCGAGACGAGAAGGACATGTCCGTCCGCGCCCTG
>CAZPUZ010000073.1:0-4012 GCA_964589875.1 uncultured archaeon | reverse complement strand
TGAGCCTCCAGTCCTCGAATATCTCATAGAGCTGCCTTGAATATTCCCTTCTCTTCTCAACATAATCTAGTATGTCTCCATGATTCAGCTTCTTGCCCGTGACAGCATCAACTATCTTGAGCCCGGCATGCCTGGCAAGGAACACAGTCTCCATGAAGTCCAGCTTCAGCAGCGAGCCCCTATCCTGCTTGTATATCCCCCACTGGCCAATCCAGTTGTCCTCAAAGAGCTTTCGTCCCTCCTTCTCATTATCAATGATTGTGAAGAGTGAATCTGCGTACCATGTGGCTGTTGACTTCAGCTTGGATATTTTCAGGTCCTTGGCCGGATACCTTTTCCATCCCTTCTTGCCCTGTCCTTTGGTTATCCTGAGCATCCTCTTGGCAATCAGGCCTCTGTCCCTCCAGTCCCTGTAGGCATTGTACCTGACCATGAGCCTCTTCTCCTTTTCGGCATATTCGGAAGCCAAACGGTTCAGGGTTATTTCCTGCCCTTTGGTATCAGTGCAGGAGGCGTTCTGGAAGTTCATGAGGAACATAGCCTCCTCTATCTCAAGCCATATCCTGACCTTCTTCCCGGAAGACTTTCTTTCTCCGAAGAAGTTCTTCTCCAGCTTGTCAACACTCTCGGGTTCCTCGCACCATATGCCCTTCTTTGGGTCGTAATTGAGCTCAATCATGCTTGTCTCCTTCTCTGGATTGCTGCTGTCCGCGCCTTTATTATTTGCAGGTGCTGGCATTTAACCTTTCATCGCTGGCATCTGCATGGATGCTGGTGGTGTTTCCCTTCAGATTTGATAATGGGTTTAAATAACTATCTGCAGAATATAATGCATAACACAACAGAATAGCCACAACCCAGTATTCATGCTCACAAAATCCAATCCCGCGAATGTCTCGTGTCGTGCATTAGATTGCGCGCCGCTGCGGGAGAGAAGAAGGATGCCTGTTTTCAAACCTTTATGGCAACGCCAGACTCAAGCAGGAGGTCTGGATTAGTTGCTTTAATATTCCTATTTTCTGCATCAGGGGGACTTTGATGTCAACGAAGAGCAGACGCAATGACTACAGAAGGCAGCTTGACCAAGCCTCCCTAACAATCGCAGTACTTATTTCAGAAAAGAGAGGAGAAAGGCAAAGAACAGATTTCGCAATACAGCGATTGGTGCGCGTATTATGGCCTGATGGAGGGGTCCAGCACAATGAGGGTACGGACATTGTAACGAGCATGGAAAGGATTCGCAGAAGGATTTTGGAGGTCTTGGATGAGAATGACTCGCTGAAGAGGCAGTTGGATGAAGCAACCGGCCCATTCTCGGACCTTGGGAGGCCGACCTACTGATAGACCGTGATGCCATTGGAGTCCACGATGAAGAAAGCCCGGGTACTGCAGCGGCTGGGACTGGTTTTGATGATTCTGGCTGCCTTGGTTCTGATACTTGTGGCGGCTTGCTGTGTCAGACATTTCCGTGACACGAATCACACCAATCATCATGGTATTCCCAGCACGGAACAGGTGAAATATAATATAACACTGATAACTTCATAGAGGATGAAAGGGGGGTTTTGTCTGGAAAAGGACTGATAGCCGCTTGATAGTCAAATGGTTGTCATTGCCACTAATTTGTGCTTTTGCTGAAGGAGGATATGACCATGAAGACAGCAACGATTATCATCGTTTCAATGTTTTGGCTCTCGGCCGCCGCTATGGCCGGGCCAAGCGTGCAGTTCACAGGAGTGTACGGCCAGAATGTGAACATCGGAGGAACGTGGTACAACGGCTGGGTGCGCGCAGGCACCTATGAATTGCTGGTTGACGGCCTGCCCATGAAGTCGTTCTGCGCTGACCTCGGTGACTTTGCCACCTACAGCGCAGTGGAATACAACTGGGCCGCCTTGGCTGATATCGCTGATTCGCCTTTCGGGCCCATGGGCGCAGCTGACGCGGGCATGATTGCAGCGGCGTGGTCAGCGTGGAACCTTGCCACGGTGACACAGGCTCAGGCCGCCGCGGCACAGGTGTTCATATGGGAGGTGACCGCTGACGATACGTTTGACCTCACCTCCGGCTCATTCTACCTGAACAGCACGGACCCCGGGGCGCAGGGCATCTATGACAACCTGCCTTGCGTGCCGCAGCCGGTTTGCCTGGCCGGGCTGACGCACCCGTGCTATCAGGACTACGTCGTTGAGTGCAAGATACCTGCTCCCGGAACACTCCTGCTGGGCAGCATCGGAGCCGGTCTCGTCTGCTTGATGCGCCGGAGGCATAGCATCATTTGCTGTTGATGTCTTTTCTCATCGATAACCACCAGGAGGGGGAAGAAAGGAGGGCTGTTGTCGGGAAAGTTTGTTGTGTTTCATGCTTTCCTTAAGCATGATGCAGGTTGTTGTCTTGCCCGCTTGTTAGTGGGGGACATGAATCCCAGGAAGAAGGAGAAATATCATGAAGAAGATACTGTTGTTCTCAGTGTGTTCATTGTTCTGTGGCACCGTCCTGGCCGGGCCCACATACAGTCCCAGCGCCAGTGAGATAGCAAGCTGGGGAATCACGTGGTACGGAACCAGCACCACGGTGCCTGGGGGCCTGACGGTCACGGACAACGGCGACGGCACGGTGGAGTTCACAGGTCAAATCAGCTACAACGGCGGCACGGGCGACGGCTGGGCGAGCATCGGCATTGGTGACGCATGGCCGCCGCTGGTTGGGAACATGACAGGGTTTGATGCTTTTGCTCTGTCATGCAACAACACCAACGACGACACGTGGTGGGTGAACCCTTACGTCACCACCGGCTGGACGGACTCGCCATGGCTGGAGACCCCGAATTACTACGAGAATGGGTGGGTGGCTTTGGCTTCAGGCCAGAGCACAACACTTGTCGTTGACCTGACATGTGCAGCCAACCTGAACCATGTCACAGGCTACGGTTTCCAGCTCGGAGCCAACATGGTGGACGCTCCGCCATACAACGGCAATCCGTCGAATCCCGATATAGTGCACATGACGGTGAGCCAGATTCCCGCGCCTGGCGCTATCCTGCTCGGAAGCATCGGCTGCGGGCTCGTAGGATGGTTCCGCCGCCGTTGATTGGCGTCTCCGGGGTACCGAAGGCCGGATGAAGTTCCAAAACTCCTCTCCCAAGGAGGAAGGTAAGGATTGCAAAAACTAGTTGCCATGCAAGCTGAATTCACGCTTGCATGGCTTTTCTTTGTCAACTTAATGGTGTATATTTAAGGTGGGTTCGTCTTTCAAAGAACCCCACACGAAAGCTTATAAATCCGATTCAGGACATGTATTACTTATGTCTGAAAATCAGGGAGCCGATTCAGCCGCAGGCAATGGTGACGGAAAGAGGTCCGACATATCGGGCTTTCACAAGCTGGCGCCTTCGGAGAGACTGGAGCATGTCAAATCATTTGCCGGGCTCACTGACGATGAAGCCAAAGCGCTTCACAACACAGGAGCGCTGGAGCTGGACATAGCCAACCGCATGATAGAGAATGTCATAGGCACCACCCAATTGCCGTTGGGTATAGCCACTAATTTCCTTATCAATGACAAAGATTACCTGATACCCATGTGCATCGAGGAGCCTTCCGTGGTTGCGGCGGCTTCCTATGCTGCGAAGCTGGCAAGGCCCTCTGGAGGATTCAGGACATCCTCCAGCGACCCTGTCATGATAGGCCAGATACAGCTTGTCAGGCTGCCGGACCCGGATGATGCAATAAGGAAGATAAACGCCAGGCGCCACGAGCTCATAAAGCTCGCCAACGACCAGGACCCCATACTGGTAAAATACGGCGGAGGTGTCAGGGAGATACAGGCCAGCATCATAGAATCCGGCATCATCGGCCCGATGGTGGTCATCCACATGCTCGTTGATGTAAGGGACGCCATGGGTGCGAATGCCATAAACACCATGTCAGAGGCGCTGGCTCCCGTGCTTGAGGAGATGACCGGCGGCAAGGCCAGGCTCCGCATCATCTCCAACCTTGCGGTGCACAGGACC
>CAZPUZ010000072.1:0-4012 GCA_964589875.1 uncultured archaeon | reverse complement strand
GTGATTCATTCCGTCAACAAGTCAAACATTATGTCAACTCCTCAAGCCTGCCGTCAGAATACCATTCCTTCAGGTCCTTTTCCTCCACACTAGGCTTAAAATTATCAAGCAATGGCAGAAAATCCTCCATTCTCAAAGGCAACGGTTTCTGAGACAGCAATTTATCAAAAATTATTCTTTTCTCTTCGTCACTCAAAGCCCCTAAGCCCCTGATATCGGCTATCATCGATTCTGATGGAGCGCCAGAAGGAAAGAAATGCCCTAAATATCGCGCTTTCTTTTCCCGGTCCCAGCTACTTGGAAAAGGTTTTCCCAATACAAAGTGATTGAAAAGGGCATATCTGGCTCTCATATCCCTGGTAAGGGTCCTTCTGAGAGCTCGCTGGACCATTCCATCATTGGCGTCGGCTATGTCAGCACATGAAGCCAAGCGTGTCTTTGATGCCAAGTACATGATATCCAGGCCCTCTGAGGGTTTGCCTTCCAGGGCATTCCTGAACAGCTCCGTGCGGCATTCCATGTCAGGCAGGCCGACGAATATCATGCTGAAGCGCCCCGAGCGCCGCATGGCAGGCCGGAACATCGCCGGTTTGTTGCTTGTGCCCACCATGACTATGATGTTCTTGCTCCCCGAGCCCGATATGTGACCCGAGGAGCGGGTGAGCCACTCCGAATTCACTGCCTGGAGTATGGGCGATTCGGTGTCCCTGAGTATGCCTTCGGCTTCGTTCATGACAACCAGAACGCGGGGATAACGGGCTATGGCATCAAACAGCATATCCACCCGTTCCACTGAGCCCTGCTGGCTGCTCCTGATGATGCTGGAAGTCGTGACCTCAAATACAGTCATCCCGAGCTCGTTGGCCATGGCATGAGCAATCAGGCTCTTGCCATTGCCCCCGGGACCGACGAGCAGGCAGTTGCCCCCGAAGCTGGTTATGCCAAGGGCTTTTGCCTGGACCTGATGCCTCAAAGGAATGATAATCCTGTCGCGGATTTCCTCCTTTACATTGTCCAGACCAACCACGTCACGGAATGAGACCCTTCTGGTCCCGCCCATGTCAACCGGCTGGAACGGATTGTTGTCGCTGACAACCGTAACTCCACTGGCTTGCCCTGCTCTCCCCTTGCCGGCTGCGGCCTTCCTGTGTCTTCTGGATGCGGTCGCAGCGCCTGCTACAGAGCTTATTCCCCTTCCAAGCTTCACAGCCATCCTTCCGGCGAAGTCAACTGTATGCTCGGCTAAGGGGAAGACAAGGCCGCCAGCTGTGTCGCTGACGGCCCTGGCTCTTCTTGCAGCCTTTCTTCGGGAATAGCCTGGCAAAATGACCCGCCTGGTTGGGCGGCGGTTTTTCTTCTTTGCCATCTTGCACAACTCCTTTCCGCCCGGCGAGTATTCACTCGCTGAGCTCAAAACCCACCACCTCCGGCTTCTTCTTGGGCACCGGCTGGGCGGCCGGTCTGCCGGACCTGGTCTCGGACTCCCAGTCCACTTCCTCCCTCTGGAGACCGTTGAGCTTCTCTTCAAGCTCCCTTTCCAGGCCAGCCAGCTTGGCAAGCACCATGAAGTCCTTGAATGCCTTATAGGCCTTGTCGTCAGTGACCATGCCGCCACCCCCGACCAGTACAGGATGGGCTTCAATCTCGGACACGGTTGACTGGAGGTCCTTCTCAACAGCGAGGGCCCGCTGCTTGAGGGGTATCTTCTCGTCAATCTTGTCCTGCCATTCCCCTGCCCTCTTCAGCAGGTTCCTGCACTGCACAGATTCCGGGTCGCCACCATTGCTGATGTAGGCGTCCCTCTGTATGATCTGCCGCTTGCGATAGGTTTCAAGGGCTTCCAGCTCGGTGTTGATGCTTGACACATAGCTCCTCGTCGTGTTCAGGGCTGCCATGAGCTGCTGCCTTGTAACGCTTCTGTCGGCCATCAGCTCTCCATCACCGCCGGTCTGAGACATGCCTGAAGCGGGCACAAGGGCCAGAATAAGGCAGCCACCGATAGCTACCCCAACAAACATCGCCAGTCCGAGCAGCAGAGTCAACTGCACGGTGGTCAAGTGCACCCTGTGTTTGTCTCTTTGATAATACATGATGTTTTCTCCTTTCGGTTTCCAGGCCGCTGCCTTAATCCAAGATACGCCTGTATATGTCGGCGACCCTCATCTTCCTTATTTGCATGTAGTTTATCAGCATGGCCAGTCCACAGCAGCCGAAGGACACCAGAAGCGCCAGGAAGAAGCTGTCAGCCATCCTGGCATCAAACAGGGGTATGGTAACCATCTTGTCCATCGGAACGGAAAGCACGTTCTGCAAAAGCCTGCTCATGTAGGGCAGGCCAATCCAGTCCACTATGGTGGCGAAGATGCAGGATATGCTTCCCATTATGAACATGGTGTAGACCGACTTCCGCCTCAGGTTCTTCTTGCCCGCCCCGTGAGCGAGCAGAATACCTATCTCGTGCATCCTGCTCCTTGTCATGAGCAGGGTTATAACCGTGACGCCAATCACCCCGCTAAGCAGCGGGAAGAATGTCGCCAGACCCATGACCAGCTTGAGGCCGTTGAGCAGCCCGCTGAGGGAATCCCTCAGATGCGTGGTATCATAGGTTGTATACCCCTCTGTTTGCAGCTCGTCCACTATGGGGCCCACAGAATCCAAATCCTTCGCGAATATCAGGCATTGCGAATATCCGCTCCTGACCTGGCTTGGAAGGGAGAACGTATCAGTGGACTCAACATAGACAACTTTCCCCTTGCTCCAGAGGGTGAACATCCTGGCCTTCTCGGAGGAGATGTAGCCCGTCTTACCGGACACTATGCCGTCCACGCGGAAGCTCGCTTTCAGACGGGGCTCCTGCTGCGTTCTCTTGACTTCCTTTTCAAAAGTCAGGACAACGTTCTTCCCGATAAGCTTCCAGGGGGTGTCCCTGAAAGGCCCGCTGAGGCACTCGGCGGGCAGCATTATGCCCTTATCATCCCCAAGCCAGCTTCCGTGAATCACTCCCGCGATGTACATGAAGACATCAGAGGGCGAGCTCCCCTTGGCGTGGAAATTACCAATCCATGGAGTCTGCTTTGAAGGCAGTGCACGCACGCTTATGTCGGGAGTGACGTTCATGAAAGTCGGGAAGCGGGCCTGGAGGCTGGAGACAATTTCATCACTCAGACCGTTGTTGGGGTCGGAGGCGTTCCTGAATGTGAACCCCCGGAGCCTTCTGAGCCTGACGTCGGTAAGACATCTGAAATCAGCCCATTCCAGTTCTTCCCTGAGGGCCTTCACAACCCCGTCAAACAGCAGCGGATGGCACGAGACGTCAAGGGTATTGTACACTGGCGTGCCGGGCTTGATGATGCTGCTGTCGTTGCGGACCTCCTCGGCAAAGAAGATGCCCGATGCCTTGACATTACTGGAGACCTCAACTACCTGCCCGTCCTTGTCCCTGGAATACATACTGAACCACGTAAGTGGCATTCCCATGCAGTCTTCCTTTCTGGCAACCCAGAATTCGCTGCCTTCCTCTGACATATCCGGAAGGGTGAGCATTGGGAAGCTGTGGAACTGCTTTCCGTACATATCAGAGAATGTGCGGGATATCTCCTTCTCAGACGGGAAAATGAACAGGTAAGAGGAGTATTCAAGCCTGGAAGAGCCCATCTTGGACAACATATCCCGGTCAACCGAGTAGATATCCTCGGCCTTCTTCGGAGGCCCAATGAAGCCGATCTTCGCCGTGCGCCTGCACACCTTCTTCATAACGGACGAAGGCAGGATGAAGCACGTGAACTCGCCTTCCACCCTCATGGCATGGTAGGCATTGTTGGATATGGACCAGCTCCTGGCATCGTAATGACAGTAGTCCGAAGTAGACGAAGGCTTATCGGAACGGACCGAGATAAGCGGCGTCTTTCCCTGGGGGATGTTTATGTTGTTGTCCTTTAGCATGCTGTCCATGAAGTCATCAGGCACGAAGAGGACCTTGTAAAACACCCCGTTGCAACGGAGCCTGCCGCCG
>CAZPUZ010000071.1:0-4021 GCA_964589875.1 uncultured archaeon | reverse complement strand
GTGGATTCCAAATCAGCCGGATCCTCTATAACCATGTCAGCGAGCTATGAAAACTCAATTCTGGGGTCAAGCGCTCTGGGTAAGAGGGGGAAACCTGCGGAGAAAGTCGGTGAAGAGGCTGCATACGGGCTGAAGGCTGTAATGGAGACCGGGGCGACGGTTGACAAGCACATGTCAGACCAGATACTGCCCTATATGGCAATGGCAGACGGAGAATCCTCTGTTATCGCGCCGGAGCTTACGGACCATGCCAGAACCAACATGTGGACGATAAAGAAGTTCCTTGGAACAGAATTCCAGGTTAAAGAAATCAGCGGCGGCGTGAAGATTTCCTGCCGCGGGTCTTCTTAACCTTTTTTTCTTTCTTGGGCTTCCCGGCAGGCTTGCGTGAAGTTTTTGCTTTCTTTTTCCTGCTTTTGGTTTTTCCTTTACTCTTTTTTACCTTCTTCACAGTTGATGCCTTGTTCATGGTCTCGTCCATTATTGTCTTGAGGGCATTCTCAAGCTGCTTGGTGCTGACTTTCTGTTTGGACTTGCTCTGCCTTTTCTTCCAGACGAGCTCCTTGCCCATCCATATCTCAAGCACCCGGTGCATGGGTATGTATACTTCTTCCTTGGTCTCAAAATTGATGTAGGAGAAGTGGTCTTTCTTGATTTCCGTGATCTGGTCTCCGTTAATCCTTTTCCGGTCGTCGGGTGCCCCGCGGTGGAGTATGACCACCTCTGAGTGCGGGAGGGTTTTTTTCCATTTGAAGCCACTCATCAGGTTCGCCAAGAAGTTGAATCCCATCTTATCCCTAGCAAGAATTGGTGACGCTCTGTATATATACTTTAACGAAAAGAGCACTGGCGAAAAACGGACCGGCCGCTTGAGCTAATGACGCAGGCGGCCAAGCCGTTTAATGGCTTCTCCGCCTTGAAAGATTTATCCAAGCGGAGGTTCCATTTAATGGACCGGCCGGGATTCGAACCCGGGGCCTCTCGCAATCAGGACCTGCAAAGATATCGGGACCGGTCCCGATACCCCGAAGGCTTGCCGAGCGAGCGATCTACCACTGATCTACCGGCCCGTTCTGTTGAATCATTATCAGGCCTTTTCAATAATATCAAGAACGAGCTTTTTAATCTTTTCATCCTTTATGCGCGATAGTGCCTTGTTGTCCCAGAAAGATTCAAGCGGCTTTTCATGGTTCTTTTCTTTGTGGTATTCAATGGCCTGCAGAATGGGTTCCATCCTGTCAATGTTATTCACGAATTTCGCTTCGGGGGTGTCGTTAGCTTCAAACTCCCTCCACAATCCGAGCGTTTCGTCTGCCTTGTCTTTTTCAAGCATGCTTATGAGCTCTTTGATGGCTTTCCTCTCCTTTCCGGCTTTCTCCTCCCTTGTCATCGTCCCGCCCTCTTTCCAATAATCCTTTATTATTATGTCGCCGGTTATTGATTCAGCAAAGTCGTGCACAATGGCCATCTTGATGGCCTTGTCCCTGTCAATCCCTTTGGGAGCAAGAAGCATGCAAAGCACGGCAGTCATGAAACTATGGCCGGCTACATTCTCAGCATCCTTTACGCCGCGCTCCACCCAGCCGGTTCTTTGCAGCGACTTGAGCTTGTTTATCTGCTGATAGAATCTCCAGATGTCCATAACTACACCTTATGGGCCGAGGCAGATTCGAACTGCCGACCTCTGCCTTTCTCACCTGATGGGTGTAAGGGCAGCGTCATTTTCAGGAAAGCCGCTCCAGCATAACCAAAGCGGTGGTTCTAACCAACTAGACCACCGGCCCGTTTCAATGCTAATTATTTCGGGATTGGTTTAAAAAGAAAAGAATGCGCCGACCGGGATTCCTGAAGGAAGACGGCTCTGGCAAACCTGTGCAAGCCGTCAGGCCTTTATCGAACCCGGGTCGCAGGCTCTTTCCGCTTTCCGTTGACGCTTTTTCAGGTTTGAACGGAAAAGGGTCATGGGAAGCCCGCGTCCTACCACTAGACTACCGGCGCAAGTAGGAAAGACAGCTTGATAAAACCACATAAGCTGTCATATCATATGACGCTGAGGAGGGGATATCCGAGGACGGACGGCTTTGTGAAACCAATGTTAGCCGTCATGTCTCCTTCGAACCCCCGAGGGCGGATGCCCACAGGATTAGCAATCCTGCGCCTTAAACCATTGCCGCCGGCTCATGCCGGTCTCGGCCACCTCAGCTTTCTGTGTGTTAAGCTTATAAATATTGCATTTATATTAGACTTATAAAAACAAACGAGGTTTTCAAGGGGTTAGGAGGAATTATATGGCTATCAAGGTTGCCAGCGTTTCTGAGACTTGGACGAGGGATGTCTTTACTGACAGAGGGATATACTGCGGCAAGATTGAGGACGTTGAATGCGACCTCAAGAGGTTCAAGTTGAGGTCGCTGGTTGTAAGGGCGATGAAAGGGTCCTACCTTTCAAACATGCTCGGGGACAAGAAAGGGGTGATCATTCCTTTTCCGATGGTTGAGGCGATTGGAGACATAGTGATAATCAAGCACATCACCTCTCCGGAATCCGAGACTACGGAAGACGTGGGTCCTGGTGAAGGAGCTGAGACACAGGGTGCTCCTAGACCGCCTTTGGAATGAAATCGGATATGACTCTGGGACCGTTCTTTTCCACGGCAATCATATCCTCTATCCTGCATCCCCCAAAATCACGGATGTAGACCCCTGGCTCTATTGTAAGTACAATCTTCTCAACGAGAGGCCCTTTTATCCTTTCATGGACATTCCTGCCCAGGCCGTGTCCTATCATATGCTTTACCTTGTATCCCTTCTTCTCCATGAGAGTGCAGTACACCTCCTGAAGCTTTCTCAGTTCCGCACCCTTTCTAGTCTTTGATATCAGCGTGTCCTGCATCTTCAGGATATCCCTGAACATCTTTCTGAATTTTCTGTCATCAGGTATGTGCATCCTTGTTATGTCAGAGCACATTCCCCTGTATTTCGCTCCAAGGTCAAATATCACAGGCTCTTCTTCTCTCACTATCTTGTCTCCCGGCTTGTGGTGTACATGGCCGGAATTCCTGCCGGAAGCTACGATGGGCATGAAAGACATGGACGCCCCCTGTTGCCTTATCCTTCTCCTTATCTCGGCAGCAACGTCCCGTTCGCTCCTTCCGAAAGGAGAAACCATATCCTTCAGGACATTGCCTATGATGCGTGCTGCCTTCTCGGTATGCTGCATCTCCCTCTTTCTTTTGGGCTTTGAAATCAATAGTCGGCGCCTTTTCATGATATATAATTGTTTAACATCCCCTAATATGTAATATGAGGACCAGCATCGCAAAGCTGATTTCAGATGAACCCCTGCGCAGGAGAATAATCAACTCCATGAAGGATGGTAGGTTATTCATCTATCCGACCGATACCGTTTACGGGCTTGGGTGCAACGCCGAGAATGAGAGCGCCGTCAAGAAAATCAGGGAGATAAAAGGCACGGAACATCCTTTCTCCGTCATCGCACCATCAAAGACCTGGATAAAGGAGAAACTAATGGTTCCGGAAAGGTCCTATCTGGACAAGCTGCCCGGCGCATATACGCTTATATTCAAGAAGAGAGAAGAGTCGTATCTGCCAGCCGCATCTGCCGGCTCCATTGGCGTCAGGATACCGGATCATCCTGTCAGTGGACTGGTCCGGGATGCGGGCGTGCCATTTATTACCACATCAGCGAATCTTACAGGCCAGCCCACGATAAGCAGAGTTGAAGACATCCCGGAAAGCATGCTGGAAAAGATTGACTTTGTTATTGGCGGCGGAGAATTAAAGGGCAAACCTTCGCAGGTGATAGACCTTACCGGGAAGAAGCCCATCATGATAAGAAGATAGCGCGACAGTTGGGATGTCTCCTGTACCATGCTTCTGTGATGAAGAGATGTCCCATAACCATGACGCCAGGGACAGGATCTTCATCACCATACAATTGGGTGAAGATGTCTCCTGTACCATGCTTCTGTGATGAAGAGATGTCCCATAACCATGACGCC
>CAZPUZ010000070.1:0-4091 GCA_964589875.1 uncultured archaeon | reverse complement strand
GATAAGGCCTGTTAAATTCAAGATTATGAACAGCAAAGCAGGTACCAGCAACAAGAAATTTTCCTTTGTCCTAAGCATACGCTTCTTGGTATGCATCAGGATAAAATATGGCAGCAACACCACCACCAAGATGGAACCAAGGTTTGCCAGCTTAAAATAGAATTTAATCATATACACAACGGTCTCATTGTACGCCAGGAAATCTCCGATTGACCAAACACCGGCAGCAAACGCCATAAGTGAATATATGATGTTTGTTTTGCTTTTCGGGTTTCTGTATAGTATGTAAAGGCCTAGAATAAAGTGGAAAACAGAGACCATCAGAGGTAGCAGGCTGTAGATGTTCATCTTTATCCCCCGGCAACACGATAAAAGACATATAGCTGCTGGTCTTTACTTAATGTTTTGGCCTCCGCTTCTAATAAATATCCGCCCATGATTTGTTCAACGGCAAAAATATATATGCATGGATTCAATAATGAGGCATGAGCAATCTGCGGAATGGCCTGGCCGCCTTCAACGAGCATATAAGCGGCCTTGCCTATCATGCACGTTTCAGCAGCTGGTTTTTCTTTAGCTGCTAGTGTGCATCCGCTGCTGCTCGTCTTCTTCTTGAACAACCGGATGGCGGGCAGCCAGGGCTCTGTAGAAACGGAGATTGGATATGGAAGCAGAAAGCAGAATGGGACGATATCTCGAGCGGCCATGCCCGCTGGACGACCATGACAGCGGGAGGGGATGCGGCTACAAGAACGTGTCAATACTCGGCTGCGGAAAAAACCCGGAAGTTTCCAGCCCCATGGAATGCCACCATTACAGATGCATGCTGAACATCGGACTGGTAACAGAAGAGGATTTGATTAACTCAAGAACCGGAGGTAAATATGAAGGGTGAACATCTCTTTCCGGCAACGGATACAAATGCCGCGCTCTGACAGAGCAGGGCATCTGCGCTTCAACCGGAGAAAGGGCCAACGAAATCCTCTGCTATGTGCCGCACCTCGCCGTCAGATGCAGGGACTACCCACGCGGCTCGGATGGGGATTTGCGGGACAGCTTGGACGTGACCTTGAGCAGGGAAGAGGGATAGGAGCCGGCTTTCCTGAGCTGTATGCTCCGGAGCTTCAGTATCTTCCTCCACTGGGGCACGTTCATGAAGTTGCGCAGGTTGGCTTTGTGCTCCTTGAGCATGAGCAGGGTCTCCACGAAAGATGAATGGTTGAAGGTCTGGGGGAAGTTGCCGTGCTGGGTGTTGTGCTGCGGGTCGAAATGTTCGGCTACAAGGAACAGGTCAGTGGCGCCATTCAGAGCGGTGTTCAGCAGCTCCTTTGCCCTCTTGGTATTGTCGGCCCTCATGTAGTGCTGGGCCAGCCACAGGGTAGGCAGGTAGAAGGGAAGCAGGGCGTTCTCGAACCTCTTCACCCCTCCGTTCTCCATGACTAGCTTCTCCTCCATGAGCCTGGCAGTCTTCCTCATCTTGGCGTCCTTTGCCTTAAGGAGACCGTAATCCTCTATAGCCAAGGCAGATATGTCAACAGGTGCATCCTTCTCATATGTCTGAAGGAAGGCCTTCCTTTGCTCGGACCATGACTTGGACAGTATCTCAGACTTCAGCCTGGTCTTGACCTTCTGCCAGCTGGCATACTTCTTATTGAACAGGCTGGCCATTGCCATTGCCGACTCTATGCCCACGTAACACAGCACCTTGCCGTATGTCCAGTCCGCCTTCCTTTCCCTTAACTCCCATATGCCGTTCTCATCCCTGTGGTAGTTCCTCACCAGCCACTGTGCAGCCCTCTTGATGCGGTTCCAATGCCTTTTGACGAATTTCATGTCGCCTGTATGCAGATAATAGAGCCATGCACCATGAAGCACGCTGCCTTCGCTGTCCAGCTGGAGCTGGTTCATTGCTTCATTGCTTATCCTTATCTGCTCCTCCTCGTTGGGTCCTGTCAGCTCCCTTATCACCCTTTCCTTTCGCGGTTTCTTGCCGTTTAACCTGTAAAGCGGATGCTTCCAGTGGCCGCTCTTGTCCTGCAGGGAGAACAGGAAGTCCAGCATGTTCCTAGCCTCGGAGAAATGTCCGGACTTCAGGAACGCTCTTATTATGAAATAGGAGTCCCTGACCCAAACGAAGCGGTAATCCCAATTCTCCTCGTAGCCGGGATATGCAGGGAATGACGTGGTGGGCGCGGCCACAATAGAATTCTTCTTGGCGTAAATCAGAAGCTTGAGGGTTAGCAGTGACCTGTAATACATGCTTTCATATTCAGCGCTTTTGAATTTCACTTTCCTGCCCTGGTCCACCCAATTGGTCCAGAATTTCCTGTTGCGGCTGAGCTCAAGCTCCGGGTCCAGCTTTCTCTCCCGGTTTATCATCCTCTCTACAGAAGGTTTTGATTTGCCATATGCCAGATATAATGTTATATGCTTCTCCTCGCCCGGCTTCAGGCTTATCCTGCCTTTCTTGCCCAGGGTACCGGACATGAAATAGAAATCTTTGTCGTTGTAAATCACTGTGCCATGCTTGATGTCCATGTACCTTTTGCCGATACCCGAATGGATTCTCAGCTCCGCAGTCTTCCTCTTGTCCGCGATGTTCTTTATCCTTATCATCCTGTAAATCACGGGCCGGCCCCAAGGCATGAAATCCTTTATGACCATCTCGAAGTTCTTGCAGGTAAGCCTGGTCTTGAGGACATTGGTCTTGTCATAATACGTATGGCCATGCTCCTTCATCAGGAAGGAACGCTTCCTTCCGAAGAGCTCTATGGAAAGGGACTTGCCGTTGGCAGGGTCAAGCGCCTTCGCATAAACTATCTTGCCGTCAAATGCCGGGAGACAGAGCCAGTCAATGCTGCCGGATGTGGACACAAAGGCGCAGGTCTCGCCGTTGCCTATCACTCCGTAGTATGATTTCCTGTCTGCCATGGAACCGTCTCCTGGGGAGTTCTCAGAAGCTGAGTCTTGCCCCCATTAGAATTTGTTTTCGCTGGTAAAAAGCGTTATCTATTGTCCTTTAAATAATCGTTAAGGACCTTCATCACAAGGGAACCAGGAGCCCTGCCTTTTATCTCCTTCATCACCAGTCCCATGAGGGCCTTCTCCGGCCTCGGCGTCTCCATGGCTTTGGGATTCTCCTTTGCCACTTTCTCTACTATCTTCATCACTTCCTTGACATCCATCCCCGAGCTCTTGATGCTGAGCTCTTCACCAAGGGCTACGAAAGCCAGAGCCTCCAGCAACCCGTCTTTGGTTATCTTGCCTTCGTCAAGGGCACTAAAAGCTTTGTGAAGATGGTCATGGCTTATCCTGCTGGGGTCTGACTTCGGGTGCTTTTTTCTGATGTCTTTTTTGTAGGAGATGAGCATATTCGCCAGGAATGTCGGCTTGATGTTCTTAAGCCTTGAAAGCTTGCTGAACAGCTCAAGCAGCCCGCTGTCTCTCGCTATATTCCTTGCCATGTCAGGCGCCAGCCCGCGCTTCTCAAGCTCCTTGGCATTGTCCGAGATGAGCTCGGGCAGGTCTTTCTTTATGGCGGCCAGCATCTTGCCGGTGATTTCAATGGACGGGCAATCCGTCTCGGGATACATCCTGGCTGCCCCGGGCAGTGGTCGAAGGAACCTTGACGTGCCGTCCGGTAATGCCTTTCTCACGTCACGCGTTACCTCCTTGCCGTCACCGGCGAGCTCCATCTGCCTTTCAATCTCCGTATCTATAAGCTTCGGGATGAGCTTGAGGTCCTGAACACCCTTGATTTCAACTCTGTCTCCGGCCTTAATGGAGACATTGACATCCTGCCTGATGGTGCCGATGCCGCGCCTCACCTTCCCTGTGCTCCTGAGAATCATGCCTATCTTCTCCGCCACCTCCCTGGCCTCGGAGGGATTGGGTATGTTGGGTGTTGTCCCTATCTCCACCAGCGGCACTCCAAGCCTGTTCAGGCCGAAAGCCGTGCCGTCTTTTATGTTCTTGTCCATTATCTGGCACGCATCCTCTTCCACGTTCACATTGGTTATGCCCACCTTGCCGAAGTTGGTGTCAACCCATCCGTTGATCCCCACTAAGGCAGTCCTCTGGAAGCCGGTGGT
>CAZPUZ010000069.1:0-4108 GCA_964589875.1 uncultured archaeon | reverse complement strand
GAGGCCTATCAGGCCGGCCCAGTGATCGGCGTGCCAGTGTGTGATGAATATGCGGTCGATCTTCATGAAGTTTATCTTGGCCTTGAGAAGCTGCCTCTGCGTGCCTTCACCGCAATCCCATAGCATGTTCTCTCCTTCCTGGCGCAGCCATATCGCCGGATGGTTGCGGCTCTTGCTGGGTATGCTGGAGCCTGTCCCAAGGAATACCACTTCTATCATGCAATCTCCTAACATGTTATTCCCAAGAATGTAATAAATACCACTGCCCAGTCACGCGAAAAGCATGTACAGCAAGGCTATGAGAACCGGCTGGTGGAGCAGGTATATGAACAGGGAGTTCCTGCCCATCCAGCAGAGAACCCCGGCGCCCCGGGGGACGGAACCTCCTGCTGCCCTGCCTCTAGGATAAACGGAATTGCCGAAGTATACACCAAGCAGCACGACCCCCGCATAAGGCAGCAGGGGTGCGTAGTCATACGAGAAGAACCCGGCAGGGACAAAACCCAGTGGAAGCATCCAAGGGAACGGGAAGACAAACGCATGCAGCAGGAAACCTGCAGCAAGTATTCCCATACCAAGGAACAGATTTGTGTATCTGTATCTTACCAGCGGTCTGGCGACTATTACTGAAATCCCTATGAGGTGCAGGACGCCGAACCAGACAGTACCGCTGCCCAGCAGCAGAGCAGTCATGACTGTGATGAGCATGCCCCACGCGAATATCCTCAGGCCTCTCATGACGAATTTCCTTGTGATGGCTTCTCCGCGCATCTTCTTCATGTCCCTGGAATAGCTGATTGTAAGGGACAGCCCGGCAAGGAACATGAAGGAACCCGCTATGAGCCTGGGGATAACCCACCCAAAGCCGTCAAAGAAATCCAGAGCAATGACACCCAGCCAATTCAAGTCATAAGCGAAGTGGAATGCTATCATGAGCAGGACTGAGAGCCCTCTGAAGAAGTCTATGACCCAAAACCTGTTCCCGGCGGCCCTGAATAATCTCATGTCTTACTTTTCAATTCCGGTATAGAAAAGGTTCAGAAAGCCGCGATGCATTTCAGCTTGGTTATCTCGTCACGCCTCTTCAGCATCCTTGTTATCTCTGAATGAAGGCCGGTACCTTCCTGCAGATTGATGTTGATGCATTCGGAATTGAACCTCCCCAGCCTATTCTCAAGATTCCACAAGTCCACTGCGGGCATATTATATTATTGTTCGTGATTGTTTATAAAGCTACCCACATTATTCCCACAACTGGGAAGCTAGAACTTCAGCGCCTTCCCCCACGATATACGCTTGATGCCATGCGTCAGGGACAGGTCCTTCTCAATGGGTTTGAACTCCTCAGGAAGGGTGAGGTGCCCAATCTCGGATTTCAGGGACTTGCCCTGGTCCTTCTTTGACTTCCATATCTCGCTGTTGAGCTCCATGAGATGCTTCGTGGATAAGCACGGCTTGCCTGCCTTTTCCGGGTCCGGGAAGCGCTCAGAGTGTATGTCCCGGCCATGAAGGTCCATGTAGAGCCTGTATGTTATGAAGGGTATGACAGGCGCCAGGAGTTTCAGGATGACATCAAGGCAGTGATGCAGGGTGTACAGTGCCGACTGCTGCTCTCCCTCCGTGAAGCTGCCTTCCTGGTTGTACGCCCTATGCTTGACAAGCTCCAGATAATGGGAGGCGAACGTCTCCCAAAGGAACGTCTTTATCCTCGTGGCAGGACCGTTGAAGTCGTACTTATCATATTGCTCCCTGGTATACTTGACCAGGCCGCTGAGCTCGCTTATTATCCAGCCGTCAAGGGGCGAAAGCCTTGACGGCTTGCTGCCGGTGTCCTCAAACATGGATATGAAGCGCGCCACGTTCCACAGCTTTGTAAGCGTCTTCTCGGTGCCCTGTATCCTGTCGAACGAGCACCTGAAGTCCTTCTTGGTGAGGTTGCCCTCAATGGCGGCCCACAGCCTGAAAGGCTCCGCGCCGAACTTGTCCAGAACCTCCTGCGGGTCAATCACGTTGCCCTTGGATTTTGACATTTTCTTGCCGCTCTCATCAACTATGTGGTAGTTTATCCATGCGTCCCTGAAGATGCATTCTCCCGTCAGCAGGTAATCCTTGAGAACTGTATAGTAAAGCCACGTCCTTATTATCTCCTTGCCCTGGGGTCTGAGCGTGCACGGCTTGTTCCTGTTGAAGAACTTGCTGTCCTTTGACCACTTGAGTATGTAAAGCGGGGATATTGAGGAATCAAACCATGTGTCAAACACCCTGGTCTCACCCCTGAAATCCTTCCCCCCGCATTTGCAACTGGTACCCCCCGGCGGCTTGTGGCTCCAAGGCTTGTGGTAACTGCCCTTAGGGGGCACTACCGGCTGGCCGCACTTCTTGCAGTACCATAACGGGATTTCAGTGGCGTAGAATCTCCTTCTGGATATGGGCCAGTCAATGCTCACTCCATCAATCCAGTCTTTCATTATCTGCCTGCTGGATTCGTCGAAGAAGTTCATGTTACTCGCGAATTCCATCATCTTGGGCTTGAACTTCACCTGCTTCAGGTAGAATTCGGGCATGGCTATGAACTCAATGGGGTCCTTGCTCCTCTCACAGATTGGCGTCCTGTGGGTGGTCTTTCTCTGCCTGACGAGCAGACCTTCCTGCTTTATCTTTTCAATAATCTTCTTCCGCGCATCCTCAACTTTCAGGCCACTGAGGAAGCCCGCATTGCCGTTCATTGTGCCGTCCCTGTTGATGGCTATGACGGGCTCCAGCTTCATCTCCCTGAAAAACCTGATGTCCGTGAGGTCGCCGAAAGAGCACATCATCATTATTCCTGTGCCCTTCTCCATCTCGGCAGCCGGATGGGACCTGATGGGAACTTCCCTCCCGAATATGGGCGATATGGCAGTCTTGCCCTCAAGATGCTTGTACCTGTCGTCATCAGGGTTGAATATCACCATTCCGATGGCACATATCAGCTCAGGCCTCGTGGTGCCGATGGTGAGTTCCTCGCCTGTCTCCTTGACCTTGAACTTGATGTAATTGAATGTGCTGGGCAAATCCGCGTAATCAACCTCGGCGTCCGCTATGGTCGTCTGGCACCCAGGGCAGAAGTTGGTGACCCTCTCATCCTCGTATATCATACCCTTGTTCCAGAGGTCAATGAATGTGTCCTGAGTCAGCGACCTGTATTCGGCCGAGTCGGTGTAATACATGTCACCGATGCCGTTCCCAAGCTTCCATGAATTGAAAGAGATACCTGAGCGCAGGAACGTCTCGGTGGAGGCCTCGCTTGATTCTTCCAGTATCTTCTCACAATACTCAAGGGCCTCCCTCCTTGAGAGCCCCGTCAGCCTTACGTTGAACTTCTTCTCGGCCGCCATCTCTATTGGCAGACCGTTCCTGTCCAGTCCCAGCGGGAACAGAACATTCCATCCTGTCATCCTTCTGAAGCGCGCAAAGAAATCCATAAGCACGTATGTGGTCGCCTGGCCGATATGCACGGGCATGTTCACGTATGGGGGAGGCGTGTCAATGCTGAAGACCTTTGCAGTTGAGGTGATGTCAAAAGCATACGCCTTCCTGGATTTCCACTCATCATATATGGGCTTCTCCAGCTCCTTGCTCCATCTCTTCCCCTTTATCCTTGATTCCATACCATCACCGGTGAACATTAGAAAAAATATTAATATTGCTTGGCCACGTACACCACGTGACCGGCCTTTCCGCCACATACGGCGCATTTGTCCATGGGCTTCTCATCCTCTGCTATCAGACGGATGGTCGCACTTGTCTTCTCCTTTATGAGGTCCTCACATTCGGGCGACCCGCACCATTCCATTCTCACCATCTTCCTTTCCCTGATGGAAGATGCCAGTTCCTTGAGGCTGGCCACCGGGCGGATGCTCTTCTTCAGGAATTTCCGGGCCTTTGACAGGAGATCATCCTGGATCGAGGCAAGCTCCTTGCCGACCTCTGCCGCCATTTCAGCCAGCTTGACCTGCCTCTTGCTGCCGTTATCCCTTCTGACGAGAACGGCCTTTCCCGACTTCATGTCCCTCGGACCGACCTCAATCCTCAGCGGCGTTCCCTTCATCTCCCATTCGTTGAACTTCCA
>CAZPUZ010000068.1:0-4233 GCA_964589875.1 uncultured archaeon | reverse complement strand
CAGTCATTTACCGCAGTGTAATTGGAAATGACATCGGCGGCCCCGGATGCGATGAGCCTTGAAGGGGCAGACTTGAGAATGCCGATGTCAGCGACTATGGCTGCGGGCGGTTTGGCTCTCATTGAGTATTTCCCGCCGTCCATGCCTCTGATGCTCGCCCTCTCCGACGCTATGCCGTCATGGGACGGTGCTGTGGGCACGGACACGAAGAGTACGTCATTCCTGTAAGCCACCATCTTGGCTACGTCAATCACCTTGCCGCCGCCGATGCCTATGACCATTCTGGGCCTGTTGCGGGCCTGGATGCGGTCAACCTCAACCGATGTGGAATCCTCTATGTTGTCCATCTCCGTGCTTAACCCGGCAGACTCAAGAATCTCCCTTGCGGTGTCCCCTGCTATGTGTCTGGTGGTCTTGTCGCAAAGCAGCAATATGCCTGATTTCGTCCCCAGCTCCGCGCATACCTCAGGTAGCTTCTTGATGACATCGTTGCCTACAAGCACAACCCTCGGAAGCTCCACCAAATGCGGCTCCATGAGAAGAATACCGAAAAATGCTTTAAAAATACCCTGTCCGTCCCGGAGCCCTACCTTTTTAATCAGAGTTGATAATTGAATAGCATGTTCGGTTCATTGAAGGACAAGCTCAGGAAGTCGGTGGCAAAGCTGGCGGAGAAGGCAAAGCCTGCTGAAAAGCCCGAGAACCAGCCCAGGAAAGAGAAGAAACCGGCTGAAGGGAAGGTTAAGGGGAAGAAACCCAGATCCATGGCCAAGCGTCCAGCCGGGAAGCCGAAGCCTGAAACAGGTAAGGCAAAAGCGGGGCGCATGCCAAAGTCCGGGCCGGAGAAGAAGGACGCCGCAAAAGTCCGTGAAGTTATTGAGCAGCCCGAGCCCGTCATAACCAGCGAGCAGGAGGTGAAGGAGGAGGTTGTAGAGGAGCCCGCAACACAGCCGGGGAAGAAGCCTGAGCAGGCCATCATGGAGATACCCGCGGAGAAACCGGAGGAGCCCCTGGCAGAAAAGGCAGAGGAACGGGCTGAACCGGCGGCAGAGAAGCGGGGCTTCCTTTCAAGAATAAGGGAGAAGGTGGTTGAGAAGGAGCTGTCGGAAAGCGACATAAGCTCGTTCTTTGATGAGAGCGAGGTTGAGCTCATGCAGTCAAACGTGGCGGTTGAGGCCATAGACTACATGCGCAAAAGCATGATAAGTCAGCTTGCCGGGAAGAAAATAAAGAGGAGAGGGGCAGAATCCTATATCTCGGAGGCCCTTGAGAACAGCCTTCTCGGCCTGGTTGACCACGGAAGCGTGGACCTTGAGAAGGTCATCGCGGATTCCAAGTCCCAAGGCAAACCTGTCTGCATAGTCTTCCTGGGATTCAACGGTGCGGGCAAGACCACGTCAATAGCCAAGGTAGCCAGCTACCTGAAGAAGAAAGGCTATTCTGTGGTGCTTGCTGCTGGAGACACATTCAGGGCGGCGAGCATTGAGCAATTGGAGCACCATGGCAGCAAGCTGGGAGTCAGGGTAATAAAGCATGACTACGGGGCAGACAGCGCAGCTGTGATATTTGACGCCAGGAAGCATGCTGAGAGCAGGGGCATTGATGTCGTGCTGGCAGACACCGCAGGCAGGATGCACACGGACAAGAACCTTGCCGACGAGCTCAAGAAAGTGGTAAGGGTTAACAGTCCCGAGCTCAAGGTGCTTCTTGTGGACTCCCTTACAGGGAATGACGCCGTTGAGCAGGCCAAGCAGTTCAACGACATGGTCGGGGTGGACTGCGTCATAATGGCCAAGACCGATGTCAATGAGAAAGGCGGCTCCATACTGTCGGTTTCATACGCCATCAAGAAGCCCATCCTCTTCCTCGGGACGGGCCAAGGATATCAAGATATCAAGGTCTTCAAACCGGAAGAGTTTGTAAGGGAGCTCATGGGATAATGTCAGATTACATGCTTTTTAGTGAAAAAAACAACACTCATTCATGAAAAAGAAAAAGGAAGAGCCTGAAGGGATAGCGTTCGTCGGCTTCCTTTTCCTGGGAATGGCACTCGGTGTGCTGTTTAACAGATGGGATGTAGGGATTTTCGCCGGCCTGGCCATGGGATTCATTGCCATGGCTACTCTGAAAATAACCAGGAAGTAGAGAGAATCTGTCAGACCTTCAAAAGGTCGCTCTTGGTTATTATGCCTGCTATCTCGCCCCTGTCCGAGACTAGAACGGCGGCGTGGTATTCCAGAAGCCCTGGCAGCACCTCTGTCGAGTCGGAAGCGTTCACTACGGGGAAAGGCTCGTCAATGATATCCTGAACCTGCATGTTCTTGATGTTGCGGTGAGCGTTATGGATGATGGTGGTCTCCCTTATGCTGCCGGTGTTCCGGCCTTCATTGAATACGGGCACCTGGGATATGCCCAGCTTCTTCATGGATGCTATCAGCTTTACAAGGGATTCCATGGGGGATGCTGATATTATGTTGCGGCTCATGATGCTCCTGCAAGTCGGCTTCTTCCTTCCCCTGCCCAGGACGTCCAGTATGCGGTTAACGGTTGACAGGCGGGGGTCCACCTTCTCGGATTCAATCTTGGCTATGTGGGCCTGGCTGACCCTGGCCAGCCTGGCCAGCTCCTGCTGGGAGTAGCCGTGCTCCTCCCTCAGATGCTTAATGTAATGGCCTGTGATGAGCATGGGACCGCCTTTATTCCTTCCAGTTATAATCTGGGCCTTCCGGATATAAAAATATATATAAAAGGCTTGGTGATATGGATTGTATGTATAAGACAGCAGAAGCACATAGATTACCCTGTGATGATGCCGGAGACATGCTCCAAATAACCGGGGAGCTCGTATCCTGTTACATCGAACCAGGGACGGGAATGAGGGTTTATGGCTGCCAGGATAGCAGGACTGCCCCAGTATCATGGTTGAGGCTTACCCCTGAGCAAGCAGGGGTTGTAGGGACCGGGGAACTGGAATATACCATATCAATCAGAAGAAAAGAATAGCATACCAATAAAAAAGTTTGCGATAATAGATAGAGTGAACAAAATGACAAAAAAACATCTTTTCACATCAGAGTCAGTGACCGAAGGTCACCCCGACAAGTTATGTGACAGGGTATCCGACTCCATCCTTGACGCACTGCTGAAGCAGGACCCCATGTCAAGGGTTGCGGTTGAGACGCTAACAACCACGGGGCTTATAGTGGTCGCGGGCGAGGTGACGACCAAGGGCTATATAGACGTGCAGAAGGTCGTCAGGGATACCATCAGGAAGATAGGATATGACAAGCCTGATTACGGGTTCCATGCCGACGACTGTTCCGTGCTGGTCTCGCTCCACGAGCAGAGCCCGGACATATCCCAGGGCGTGACAGAAGGCACTGGAGAGGACAAGGAGCACGGCGCCGGTGACCAGGGACTGATGTTCGGTTTCGCCAGCAACGAGACGGAATCCTACATGCCCCTCCCCATTGACCTTGCGCACAAGCTCACTCAGAAGCTCTCGGAATCCAGGAGGAGCGGCGAGCTTCCCTGGGCAAGGCCTGACGGCAAGTCCCAGGTGACGGTTGAATATGAGGATGGCAAGCCCAGGCGCGTTGACACAGTCGTGATTGCCATCCAGCATTCCCCTGACGTCACATACGAGCAGCTGAAAAGCGACGTCATTGAGAAGGTCATAAAGCCGGTATGCGGAAGCTGGATTGACGATAATACAAGGTTCATAGTCAACCACAGCGGAAGGTTCGTCATCGGCGGCCCGCCAGGAGACACCGGGGTCACAGGGAGGAAGATCATCGTTGACACATACGGCGGCCATGGCTCCCATGGCGGGGGCGCATTCTCCGGCAAGGACCCCAGCAAGGTTGACAGGTCGGCCAGCTACATGGCAAGGTACATAGCCAAGAACATAGTTGCGGCGGGACTTGCAGACAGGTGCGAGCTGCAGCTGGCGTATGCGCTGGGTTACTCACGGCCGGTATCGGTCCTTGTGAACACCTTCGGCACGGGCAAGGTCTCAGAGGACACTATTGAGGAGCTGGTCAGGAAGCATTTTGACCTGAGGCCCAAATCCATCATTGAGCACCTGAACCTGAGGAGGCCCATCTTTGAGAAGACGACCAACTACGGGCATTTCGGCAGGGACGACCCTGACTTTACATGGGAGAAGACTGGCAAGGCAGAGCTTCTGAAGCAGGAAGCTGGACTGACGGAAGAGAAAAAGCAGTTCGTTAC
>CAZPUZ010000067.1:0-4296 GCA_964589875.1 uncultured archaeon | reverse complement strand
CGACACCATCGCCCCGCGCCTTGTGGGCATGGATGCCCTCAACCAGCGGGAAGTAGTCCTTGTCGTCAAGACATATGGCCACGCCTATGTAACCCAGGCCCTGCTTGCCTGCGGAGTTGAGTATGGTCGCGAACTCGTTGGCGTCCTCCATGCCTTTCTTGTTGGGAAGGTCATAGACGTCACCGAACACCCAGTCAGGGTTCTCCTCGTTGTCCCTTATCCTCTCCTTTATTATGCCGGTAACCAGCCTCTTCATCTCGTCTTCATCAAGCGCTGACAGAGTCCTCCACTGGCCGTTCTCATCCCTCACGTCAATGCCCAACTCCTTGAGGAACTGGACGGCTCCTGATTCGGAACCGGAAACGCCGGGTATGAGCGGGTCAACGGAATACTCAAGCGCCTTGTGTATGGGCCGCCGGGTCCTTCCCCATATGCGCAGGCCCTTGTTTATGACCACTTTCCCCGCAGCCTCGGCGTCCGTTAGCATCTCCTTGTTGAGCCCCAGAAGCCCCCAATGCGGACCCACTGAGCCGGTCTGTGAGTCGCCTATGGCGCCGATTATGGCAAGCTCGCTCAGCTCCTTGTTCTCGGGGTTCATGGCCCTGGCGATGAGATAGGTGGCGCCGGAGCCTGATATGTTCTCCTCAATGCCGAATTCAACGGGGTTGAAATGGATCAGGTTGTCGGATACTATCTCACCCTGCATCTGGTGATGGTCCGCGATAACAACCCTTATACCCTTCTCTATCAGTATGTCCTGGATGGGCTCGATCTGGCCGGAGCCCATGTCAAGGAACATCACCATCTTATTGCCCTCTTCGGCGAGGCTCTCTATGTCCTTTGTGTAGAGCTGCTTGATGAAAGAGAGATGGAAGGGCTTGCCCTCCCTGGCGAGAGCCTTTGACATTATGGCGGCTGAGCATACCCCGTCCGCGTCGTGATGGCTTATGATCCTTATGATGCCTGTGAAGTTCCTTATTGTATCGGCTATCCGCCTTGCCTTGATGACCATCCTCTCCAGGGTCTCCTGGTCGGGTTGGGCCTGCTTGAAGGGGGCGCCTGAATCAGAACCGCCATCCGAGAAACCGCTCATACCGTAAATATTACGGAATTATTTTATAAAGAGTCCGGCGTCCGGGATTCAGTAGTATTCCTGTCCGTACTTTTCCTCGAGCTTCTTCCACTGCTCTCTTTCCTGCTCTTTCCCGGCCTTGATGAAGTTGTAAGCCACCAGGCCGCCCAGTATGGCGACACCGGCCACTATTAGAATCCACCACGGGAACGCCGGGCACGGGTCCTGCTGGTGCTCGCCTGCGCAGCAGTATCCGTAGTCGTACGTCCCGTCGCCGCAGACGCATCCTGTGTCCGGTATCTTGCCCTCGTCGCAGATGAGGATGGTCTGCAGCACGCAGTCAGGCATCGGCTCATCAACCTCACCGTCGCAGTCATCATCAAGACCGTTGCCGCAAATCTCGGAGAAGGGACCCGTGCTTCCGGTACATTCTCCCCAGTGGCAGTTGGCACATGTTCTGGTGCCGCTCTCGCATTCCCCTACGTTGGAACCGCATGTCTCTTCCTCACCCTCAGCACACTCGCAATCCTCGTCAATTGACCCGTCACAGTCGTTGTCAATGCCGTCCATTATCTCTATTGAAGGCGGCGTCCCGCCGTAGCATGAGCAGTTGGCTGCCGCGGCTGACATGGCGCCGTTGATGTCGTCAATTACGCCGTTGCAGTCGTCGTCCAGCTGGTTGCATGTCTCAGCGGTTCCGGTCCGGCAACCTACCCATTCACCGCTTACGCAGGTCTCGTTTCCTGCCGCGCACACACCGAGATAGCTGTCCGAGCACGGCCTTGTATCCCCGCTGTTGCACTGGCAGTCAGTTGGGCAGATGTCGCCGTCCTCACCGGCGGAGCATTCGCCGTCCCCGCAGAATCCGGATTCCTTGATGGAGAATGCGGAGAAACCCGCGACAGCGGCCTCAACATAATTGCTTGCCGCATAGACATCAGCGTCCGTGTCAGACCATGAGCCGTCGCAGAACCTTCCCGAGAAGTTCCAGCCCTCGCATACAAACAGGCGCAGGTTGCTCTCGTTTTCTATGCCCACCGGGCTGTAAAATATCCTGACAGTGGCGGAGTCAAAGACATAGTCCGTATCCACCGCGTATGTTGAAAGATAACCGGGAGCGGGTTCGTCTGTCTCGTCCATCCGTATCTGCCTCTCAAGGTTGTCCCATATGTCAACTCCTTTGAGCGTGACTCTCAGGAAATCACCAAAAGCTTCAAAGGCAAGGTCGTACGTGGCGTTGGGGAGCGAACTGCCGTTTATGGAGCCGTTTACCGACGGGTAAATGCCTATCGTTTCTGAAGAGTTGGTCTCAAGAACCTCAAGCTCAGCGTCAATGGCTGTGCCGTTGTGACCTTGGAATGACACACTGAATCCAAGCGACTCGACAGAGAAGAAATTACCGGACGTGCTTATCGTGTTCCCGAGAGTGTCGTTGGCATAGAAAGTGACATTGTGCCTGCCCGGCAAAGCGGCTGTATATTCGTTCTCCTCGCCGTTTTCCAGCATCAGCGTCCTGTTGCCGCCGTCAGGCGGGAAGATCACCACCCATACAGCATCAATGCCTGAAGTGTCAAACGCCTCCACATAGAACGTCACGTCGGTCCCTTTCTCGACGCTTGAAGGCTGTATTGTGAATGAGATTTCGGGCGGCTCGGTCTCGTTGCCGGTTATGCCCTGGAGAATGGCATGGATTGTCATGCTGTTTGTGACATCCACTGTTGTCATGTTGTTCTGATAGCCGCTCTTGGTAATGTTTATCGTATAAGGCGTATAGCTGCGGCCGGTTGGGTAGGTTGCATTCTCTAAATACTCCAAAAGAATAAAATCGTTTGCAAGCCCGCCGCCTGCTGTTGTGATATCAGAAATGCGCAGCGTCCCATAGATGTCATAAGCCTCTACGAGAGCGGAAGGTATGGGGTTCAGGTCCGTATCAGTCACGCTGACATCCAGTGCCCATGCCCTGGAATATGCTTCATAGGTTGTATTGGTTATGGTGAGGATGGTGTTCACGATTCCGATGTCAGAAAGCGCCGATGCTGATATTACACTGTCACTTAGCTGGTCCGGACCGGAATCAGATGATATATAGGCTATCATTTGGCTGTTGTTTATCCTTAACCTGTTCATGTCTGTTCCTGTGCTGTTGACAGAAGAGAACCCCATCCCGGCGTCATTTATGCTGATATCAGCAACAACCAGACCGGACATATTCAGGTTATATATCCCGACTTCGTAGCTGTTGAACGTGCAATTCCTGATGGTAACATTGGAAAACCCGGTGGCATTAAGGCCGATTGAATTGAGCGGGTTTCCATTGAATACCGTCCCACTGCAGTCAAGCACGATGTCAGACGCGTTGATTATCAGGACGCCGTTGCCGTCGGCGTCGTCAACGCTGCATACGTCATTGTCCAGAGTCATGGACTGGTTGATGTAGGTGTTGTCGGTTGGGCAGACTGCGAGAGCAGCCCCCGGGAGAGACACTGACATGACGATGGCGGCAATAAGTAAAAGAATATACCCCCTCATACAGTTATAATTGTAAAATATAGTAAATAAATCAACAAGAGAAAAATATCACTGACTGCAGATTGAAGGTGAGAGCGTGTGCGCGAAATTCCAGACGCCGAGAGGGACAAGGGACTTCATGCCCGGGGAAATGGCCAGGCGAAACTATGCCTTTTCCGTAGTTAGGAAGGCATTTGAGAGCTACGGCTTCCAGCCGCTTGAGACGCCGGCATTTGAGAGCTGGGAGCTGCTGAGCGCCAAGGGAGCCGGCGGCGACGCGGTCAAGGACGAGATATACTATTTCAAGGACAAAGGAGGGCGCGGCATGGGCCTGCGCTTTGAGTTCACGGCATCGCTGGCCCGCGTGGTGGCCAACAACCCCCAGCTGGCCAAGCCCTTCAAGCGCTACCAGATAGGGCCGGTGTGGAGGTATGACAAGCCTCAGTCAGGCCGTTTCCGTGAATTCTGGCAGGCCGACATTGACATCATAGGGTCCCCCGCCATGGCGGCGGAAGCCGAGTGCATCGCCGTGTTCTGCTCATGCCTGGAGTCGCTGGGCTTCAGGGATTTTCAGGTCAGGCTGAACAGCAGGCTGCTGCTCAATGGCATAATAGACGCGGTCGGCATTGACAAGAAGAAGTCCCCTGCGGTGTTCCGCGCCCTGGACAAGCTGGAGAAGCAGGGAAAGGAAACGGTAATCAAGGAGCTCAAAAAAG
>CAZPUZ010000066.1:0-4394 GCA_964589875.1 uncultured archaeon | reverse complement strand
TCTATTTTGAGAAGCATATCGAGCCCTCCCAGATTCACGGCAGGAGTGTGCTCATTGTCCCCTATCTCGGATGGGTGAAGATAGTGGTCACTGATTACGTGCTGCCGAACCTGTTCTGGATAGCCCTGGCTGCATTGATAGCTTTCATTGTGGTTATCGGCGTTCCGAAAGCTATAAAAAGCCGGCATACAACATATATGAAAAAAATACACCAGGAGCCTTGAATATGAATTTCTGCGACAAATGTGGTAC
The DNA here is from genome assembly GCA_964589875.1 of uncultured archaeon. Lineage (GTDB taxonomy): Archaea > Aenigmatarchaeota > Aenigmatarchaeia > QMZP01 > QMZP01 > QMZP01. Next base: position 4,142 of record CAZPUZ010000066.1, on the reverse strand, counting down.
TGTCATGGTATCCAAGGAAGAGAAAGGAAAGAGATTTCTCATATGCAGGAAGTGCGGGCATAAGACAAAGGATTACAAACCACTGGAGATATCCGAGACCGTCAGCAAGAAACCCATGGACAATGTAATCATGATAGAGAAAAACGAAGAGACACTTCCTACGACCAAGGCAGAATGCCCGAAATGCGGCAATATCGAGGCGGTTTGGTGGCTTCAGCAGACCAGGTCCGCTGACGAGCCCCCGACACTTTTCCTGAGATGCACCAAGTGCAAGCACAGCTGGAGAGAATACGGCTAGTTCTGCGGCTTCTGGACATATGCTTATTCTGCTGCCTCACAGACGGCATGACGCGTTCGTACAGCAACGTGTATGGGTTGTTTGAGCGAAAGACCATCATGAACGCAAGAAAGGCAAACATGACTTATAGCATCAGCAGGACTATTATAACAAAAAGCAGCTCAAGCAGGAAAAGCAGCAGCGCCACGTCATATTCTCTGGGCTTCCTGCCGAACATCTTCTTGGGAAGAAGCATGGCAACGTGGGTGAGAGAGCATATCCTTTTCGTTGGCGGCGATAGCCCGCCTTCCCTGTCCGGGACACCGAAGCTCTCTGCCTTCATTCTGCTGCGCGCCTTGAGGAAGAACTCTATGAAGTACGGGATGAACAGAATGATTGCAACCCTTTCTGCGTTTCCCAGTATGGCGACGGCGGCTATCATGGTGCCTATCGCATATGTAAGGCTGTCCCCAGGGAACACCCTGGCCGGATACCTGTTGAATACCAGGAAACCCAGCAGGGCGGCGACAGCCGAGAAGCTGATGAAAAACAGCCAAAATTCCCCGCGGCTCAGCACGGCTATCCCGAGGGTTGCCAGGATTATGGCACCAAGACCCGCCTCAAGCGAGTTGTGACCGGCTATGAAATTGAATCCGTTGGCCGCTCCCATGACACCAAGCGGTATCAGTACTAATGGGTAGATGATGCCGAAGTCAACTGAGCCGAGGAAGGGTACGAGCATCCTGGAGACGCCCGCGTTTATTACTACCAGCGGTATGGCGGCCGGCAGCGTGAGTATGGGTTTCTGCCACTGCTTGATACCTATCTTCCATCCCAGGATGTCGTCAATGAACCCAAGGAAACCCGCAAGCAGCACCGAGCTGATGAGCGCGAAGACGGATATGAAGTTGACTGTGGTGCTCAGAAAGAACGTGTTGAAGAACACGTATACCAGCACAGCGAACACAAAACCCATTATCACGGCCACTCCTCCGGCTTCCGGAATCTCGGGCCTTTTCATCTTGTTCATGTCCTTGCCGACCAATCCAGCACTCCTGGCCGCTCTTATCCAGTACTTGGTGAGGATGACCGTTGCTAGGAATGCCACAATCATGGCAAGATATGATATCAGCTGCTCCATGAAATCAGATACTCTGTTGTATATTTAAACCATGGCGATACAACTTTGAAGATATAAGTCGCGGGGACTTAAGGGTTATGGACCTAACATCTCTTCTTGATATGAAGAACAGGAAATATGCATATATTATTGTCCTGTTGGCTATATTCGCTTTCGCCTTCTGGGTAAGGAGCCTGCCGGCCAGTTACGGGGAGCTGCAGGCAATTGACCCGTTCTATATCTACAGGATAAGCGATTATCTTGTGAACAACAACATGCAGATGATGGAGGTGGATTATATGAGGCACCATCCTTTCGGGGTAGTGCCCCTTACCAAGGACCCCTCACTGCCTTTCTATCTCCCGGCAGCACTGTTCATGATAGTGGGCCCGCTAACGGGCATGACATTCCTGCAGTTCGCAATAATGTACCCGGCTTTCATGGGAGCACTTGCGGTCATAATTATGTTCTTCCTAGGCAGGGAGCTGTTTGATAAGAGAACAGGCCTCTTTGCAGCATTCTTCCTTGCTGTGGTACCGGCCTTCATAACAAGGACCTCCGCCGGCTTCTTTGACAAGGAAGCGACAGCCGGGATTATAATGCTGCTGGTGTTATACTTCTTTTTCCGGGCATACAAGCGGAACGACTGGAGAAGCGGCATCCTGGGCGGCGTGTCAATGCTGCTCTTGGTTGAGACATGGAACGGCGGCTTCCAGTATCTGTGCCTGCTGCTGCCCATCTTCGCCGTGATAATGATGCTGCTCAACAGGAACCTTGACAGGCTCTTCAAAGCTTACGTGCCTTTGGTAGTGGGTGCTTTCATCACCCTGCTGCTTCCGTACCATCCCCCTTTACTGGGACTTAACGTCTACAGCGGACTCCATATAGCGCTTGCCATACTCCTGATAAGGATAGCCGTAGAAAGATTCAAGCTGGTAAAGAAAGAGCAGCTGATATATGTGGTTCCCGGCATACTGGTTATCGGTTTCATAGCCATGATGTTCTCATACATGTTCACGGATCTGGGGGCGAGTTATCTCGGGGATATGGGCCGCCTGATAACCTTTAATAAGGGTGTTGAATTCTCTACCGTGGCCGAGGCCAATCCAGGCAGCATTGCAACCATAGTGTCATCAACCGCGGCGTCATACAGCTCAGGCATACTCGGTCTGCCCGACAGCATTACCATATTCTTTTCCATAACATTGCTGAGCCTTGCGGGGGCTGTCATTGCCGCCAAGCGGCTGCTGCATAAATACCTGAAGAAGGACCCCAACACCAACTTCCTTCTGCTGTTCCTGATAATATGGATGCTTTCTTCCATGTGGGCGGTTCTTGGTTACATAAGGCTGCTGTTCCTCCTGGGACCACCAATGGCCCTCTTGGCCGCATTTGCCGTGGGCTGGTTGATTGGCAAGGTGATGGATATGAAGGTGATGAAGAGCCATGTAAGCTGGAAGCAGAAAATCAACTACGTAACCCTGCCCGTCGCGGTCTTTCTGGTGCTGGTTGTTGTCATCAACTCATCCAGCGCCTTCGTATATGGGAACAGCATGGGACCGTCCTTCAACAAATACTGGGAGCAAGCGATGGATTTCCTTGCGGAAGAGACGCCCGAGAACTCAAACATACTGTCATGGTGGGATTTCGGATACTGGTTCCAGACAAGGGGAGAAAGACCCAGCCTTACTGACGGCGGCTTCGGGAAGAGATATGACGTGGCCATATGGTACATCGCGGATTCAAAGAACTGGACCGATTTTGAGCCCTGGCTCAAGGACACGTACGGTATTGACTACATACTCATGGACTACTCGCTGCCCGGCAAGTACGGTGCTATATCAAAGATAGGTACCCAGGCTGAGAATATTGTTGGCATAATACAGTTCAACCCTTCGCAGATACTGTCACAAGGGGATGTCACCATCCAGGAGTTCAAAGCGGGCGCCTATACCCTCTGGATACCACAGACAAGCAGCGGCGAGCTCGCGAGCCCACCCATGCTTCTCATCTCCCAGAATGGCCAGTACCAGTCCAAGGCATACATAAACGAGCTCTGCACTGACAGTGGCATCGTGAGAGTGGGGGACGAGCCACAGTCGATAGGGGGATGCGTCGCCATAACAGGCTTCGGGGTCTTCTATGTCCCCGAAGAAGCCGAGAACACTATATTCAGCAGTCTTATGTTCATGGAAGGGTACGACCTTCCTGTGGAGAAGGTTTTTGACAACCAGGCCATACAGATATTCAAGGTTGAATACTGAGAAATCAGCAGTAGCCAAGCGCCCGAAGCTTGTCTTTTATTTCTTTCTCTTTGTCTGCTTCTTTTCGGCATTCTTTGTTCGGGCCTGCTTTCACATGCTTTCTTTCACCATTGTTTATCTCCAGCCATGGAACCTCTACAAGTTCCGGGACATGGAAGAATGCGGGGTGGCCGCTTATCCTTAAACCGAATGGGGCGAATTTCCTGTAGGCTATTTCGCCGTGGTCAGCTGATATCACCGTCTTGCCTCTCAGTTTCCTGGCAAGTTCCGTCGCAACTCCGTAGACCAGCCTGAGGTTTTTTTCGTACTGGTACATAAATTCATCAGGGGTCATCCTACCGTCCTTGACCCTAAATGAAGGGTTCCTTATATACTTCCCCGCGATGAAGGGCGAGTGGGGTTGCATGAAATGGATTATCAGCCTCTTGTCCGGGAAATCCTTATCTGCCTGCAGCCCATACCCCATCATGGTTTCCGGGAG
>CAZPUZ010000065.1:0-4396 GCA_964589875.1 uncultured archaeon | reverse complement strand
ACCAGGGCATCGTCTACAAGGGCGGCCACAAAATGAGCAAGTCTTTCGGCAACGTCGTGACGCAGGAGGAGATTGCCAGGAGATATGGCATAGACACGGCCCGTCTGTTCCTGCTGTTTGTTGCCGCGCCGGACAGCCAGCTTGAATGGAGCGATGAGGGCATCGTGGGCTCCCACAAGTTCCTGATGAAGGTACGCAGCCTGGCATCGGGACCGCCATCCAAGCCCAGGCAGGGCAGGCTTGAGACCAGGGACAGGCAGATTATGAGCAAGCTGCATGCCCTGATAAAGGAGGTCACGGCCAACATGGAAACTATTGCATACAACAAGGCAATAGGTGACATGATGAAGTTCACCAACAGCCTCATCAGGTATTCAGAGGATTCCCATGGAAAGGTCATGAAGGATTGCATTGATGGCCTGCTTGTTATGCTTTCCCCGTTCGCCCCGCACACGTGCGAGGAGCTGTGGGAGGGGATGGGCAGGAATCCTGACGGCAAGCATTTCATCAGCACCGAGAAGTGGCCCGTTGCCAATGAGAAGCTTATTGACAAGAAGCTTGAGATGATGGAAGACCTGGTCCGGCAGACTGAAGAAGACATCACACAGATAATCAAGCTGGTAGGTAAGAAACCCGAAAAGATAAACGTATTTGTTAGCCCGGAATGGAAATACAAAGCATATGGGATTATAGCAGGTACCAAGGACAGGAAAGGGATTGTCGGCGAGCTCATGAAGGAACCGGCCATAAGGAAGGAGGGCAAGGCCGCGGCGAAGTTCGCTGAGAGGCTTGGCAAGCAGGCCCGGCTGGAGGATATACTGCCAAGGACGGATGAGATAATCACTCTTGAGGAATCAAGGAAAGAGTTTGAGAGGCTGTTCAGCTGCAAGGTGAATATAGTCACGGACGGGAAAGGCAGCAGCGAGAAATCAAGGAGAGCAGAGCCCGGCAAGCCCGGCATAGAGGTCGTCTGAGGTGCAGCATGGTTCTTGTAGCTATACTGGGGGTACTTGACATAATATTCGGGGCTGTGCTGGCCGCTGCCACGTTTGCGGGCCTGGCAGGCAACGGCTGGGTCATGATATTCGGCATAGTTGCCATAATCAAAGGTATCTATTCGGTTCTCACCGCAGCGGGTGCCGGTTTCTACTTTGACGTTCTCGGATGGCTTGACATGGCAGTGGGCTTCATGCTTCTGCTGGTGCACTGGGGTATAGTTTTCCCATTCTTCCTTTACATAGGCATCATACTGGTTCTGAAGGGTTTGTACTCCTTCTTTGTCGGTCTCATAGGCGCACAGCAATAGCAAGCAGAAGCTGCCGGGCATCCTTTTAATTCTTCCCGACAATTAAACGCTGGTGTGGACATGAGACTCGGGGAGATAATCGACTACTATTCCAGAGAGGACATACAGGACGCCATGCTTGCAGCAGCCAAGGACAGGGAGGTAGCCGGTGTCTTCCGCAACGGCTCATTCGGCCCCAGGCCCAACTCTATTCTCTATAAATCCGACATCATGTCAATGATAAGGCAGGGCATGATTGAATTCCACTGCTCACTGGAGAGGTGGAAGCAGCCCATGGCCATAAGGCAGGGAAATTACGGAACCCTCAGGAAGGGTTGGGATCTGGTGCTGGACCTTGACTGCAAAGAATTCTTGCACGGAAGGGCAGCAGCCGTAGTCTTCTGCAGAGCACTTGAAAAGCATGACATCCGCAATTATTCGGTAAAGTTCACAGGGGGCAGCGGCTTCCATATAGGCATACCGTGGGAATCCATGCCCAAAGAGATAAACTTCATAGAGACCCGCACGCAATATCCGGACCTCGCCAGGACCATCGCACTCTATCTCAAGGAATACGCCAGGGAGGACATGAAGAAGGCCCTGCTCAGGCAGTTCGGCACGCCCGAGAAGATTGCAGAGCAGATAAAGGCACCGGCATCAGACCTTATGAAGGGCACAGGGAAGAGCCGGGCTTTTGACCCATATGCGGTGGTTGAGGTTGATCCCGTGCTGATATCCCCCCGTCATCTGTTCAGGATGCCATATTCGCTGAACAAGAAGTCTTTCTTTGTCTCGCTGCCCCTGAAACCTTCACAGGTCCGGGATTTTGAGAAAAAGCAGGCGGTAGCGGCAAGGATAAAGCCTGATACGGGCTTCCTTTGCCGGGGAGAGCCGGGCGAAGCAGAGCTTCTGTTCGGTGAGGCCGTTGACTGGGAGAGCAAGAGAAAGCGCCCCAGAAAGAGCACAAGCCGCATTCACAAGGGACCGGATAAAGCCGTTGACAAGGAACTCTTCCCTCCATGCATCAAGAGTATGCTTGAGGGAGACCTGCGCGACGGCAGGAAAAGGTCAATATTCGTTCTTGTCAATTTCCTCTCTTCCATGGGCTGGAAGCATGACAAGATAGAGGAAACGCTTCTTGAATGGAACCAGAAGAACGTGCCCCCGCTTAGGGAGGGATACATAACCGGCCAGGTAAGGTATCATGAAGGCAGGATGAGATCCGGACAGGAGAAGAAGCCGCCACCAAGCTGCAGCAGGGAAGGATACTATGAGTCAATAGGCGTCTGCGCGCCCGACACCATATGCGGCGGCAGTTCCAAGAACATCAAGAATCCCGTCAACTATCCCTTCAGAAAGATGGAAAAAGAGAAGCCAAAGAGGAAGAGTTTAAAGACAAAACCCAAGACTAAAAGAAGAGGTGATGCATGCTCACATATGATGTCATAAGGAAGCTCGCGATGGAGGAGAAGTCCGCATCCAAGCTGAACACCCTGCCGGAAGGTTTCTTTGACAACGTGAAGGGTTACCTTGACAAGAAAGGGAAGATGAGCCAGAGCAAGGAAGACAAGTGGGAATATGACGCAGCAAGGAGATGGCTGCAGGACCTGCTTGATATCAGGGAAAGGAAGATACTCATGCTCGCAAGCTCGTACCTGCGCTCCGGCGGGCTTCCAGGTGACATGACAGCAGAGGAGAAGCGCTTCTTTGAGTCCGTTGTTGAGCAGCTCAAAGCATACCATGAAAACAACAGGGAAATACTGGAAGGCAAGAAAGAGAAATTGCTGGCCGTGGCTTTCCTGAAGGATGTGCCAAGATTCGTGGGCCTGAACATGAAGAACTACGGGCCTTTCAGGAAGGGCGACATAGCCAGCATACTTGAGGAAAATGCCCTGCTCCTTATTGAAAAGGGTGCAGCCAAGAAATTAACTATATAAATAATGCGCATCAATGTAATGCACATATAAAGCCAATACCCACATAACCAATAACGGAATGATTAACATGAAGATGCCAAAGAAAATCAAGACCATGTGCCCATACTGCAAGAAGCACACAGAACACAAGGTCAAGACAGTGAAGAAGAAGGCGAGGAGCAAGGCTCATCCCCTTTCACAGTCAGTGAAAAGGTTCAACAGGAAGATAAAGGGCTATGGTTCATTCCCCAGACCTAACCCTTCAGGAGAAGGCAAGCCCACCAAGAAGGTAGACATGAGGCTGGAGTGTGCAGAATGCAAGAAGCAGCACACCAAGAAGGGGTACAGGGTCAAGAAGTTTGAGCTGACATCCGAGAGCGGTGGTTGATTATGGCAGGCGGTTTCATCAAAGTCAAGTGCGAGAAATGCAAGAACGAGCAGGTAATTTTTGAGAAGACGGCTACGATTGTAAAGTGCCTTGTGTGTGGTGAGGTTCTGGCAGAGCCTACAGGCGGCAAGGCAAGGATCAGGGCCAAGATATTAGGGGAAATGAAGTAAACCATATAAATAGCGCCCCCAAGTTGTTCTCAAGGAGATGGACCAATGAGAAAGGACTCTATGCCTAACAGGGACGAGCTTGTTGTATGCAAGATAACCAAGCTGCACCCCAATTCTGCATACGCCCAGCTCATGGAATACAACAGAACGGGAATGATACACGTATCTGAAGTAGCCAAGAGATGGGTAAGGAACATCAGGGAATTTGTCAAGGAGAACCAGCTGGTGGTATGCAGGGTCATGAAGGTTGAGGGTGACAACATACTGCTCTCCGTCAAGAGGGTCCATCCTGACCAGGCCAACAGGAAGCTCCATGAATACAAGAAGGAGAAGAAGGCCGAGAAGATGCTTGAGCTGGCAGGCAAGGAGATGGGCAAGTCGCTTGACGAGACCTACGAGGAGGTCGGTTTTGACCTTCAGGAGAACCTGGGAAGCATAAGCAAGGCCCTCGGTTTTGCCCTCAAGGACCCGGAATTGCTTAGGACAAAGGGTATCCCGGACAAGTGGGTCAGTGTCCTCTCGGACATAGCCAAGAAGAACCACGTGGTCAAGAAATACAGCGTGACCGCAGGGATGAAGATAATATCGTACAGGCCGGACGGCATAAGCGTTATAAGGAATGCTCTTTCTGACGCCG
>CAZPUZ010000064.1:0-4411 GCA_964589875.1 uncultured archaeon | reverse complement strand
TATCTTACCGTCCCTTTGGTAGCACTTTACATGCTGCTCTGCCATGTACTTGCTTTTCCCGTAGTCAGTGTAGGGTCTTTCCTCATTCTCTTCCGTCATCAATGTATTCCTGTTCCTGTTCCTGTTCCTGTTTATGCCCTGTGCGGAGTTGCTACTGACATAGACGAACCTGTCAACACCCTCATCGGAGGCGGCTCAAGCATATTCCTGGTCCCATCAGAATTTATTCTGTAGAACAACTCGGGTTTCTTAGTGGATTATGCCCGCACAATGAAAGACAATGTCAATATCCTTGGCAGCTCTCCGGAGGGATTCCCTGTCAAGGACATTTCCTTCTGATATATAAAACTATTGTACCAGCAACTTTTTCAGCAAAGCCGAAAACGCAGTTTCATAGACAGAAAACTCATAATTGCTGATGAAGCGTTCCCTCCCTTCCGCTCCTATCAAAGACGCCTTCTTCCTGTCCCTCAGCAGGATTTCCAGGTAAGCAGCAAGCTCTTCCGGCGTGTTATCCTTCATCACGAAGCCGGTTTTTCCGTGGACGACGGTCTCAGGTATGGAGGCTATGCCGTTGGCGACGACCGGCATGCCGTACTTCATGGCTTCCAGGATGACCAGCCCGAAAGTCTCCAGCCTGTAGTATGTCGGGAAGGCCATAATATCAGATTCTGATAAGAGTTTTTTCTTGGCTTTACTGTCCGCGAAACCGATGCATTTAACGTATGAATTCAATTTGTTTGATTCGATATAGGACATGAAGCGATGTCTGAAACCATCATCCTGCCACGCACCCGCGAAGACGCATCTGAATTCCATGCCCTTGTCTTTTAGGAGCTTGCATGCCCTAAGAAGTATCAGCGGTCCCTTGGTCTCATCCATGTTTGAAAGGAAGAGTATCTGAGACACCTTTTTCTTTTTGCGTCCCCGGACTATGACCTCAATGTCACTGTCACTTATAGTGTTGGGGATAGCGTTTGGCAAAACGAATACATCGTCATGCCTGAAAAGCTTCTCGACATCCTCATAAAGCCGCTCGCTGAGTATGATGGCCTTGCTGTTCCTGAAAACCAGTTTGTAGAGGAAGTGCTTCAGAGGGCTTTTCATTTCATCTCTGATGCCCCTGCCTCTCAGATGATAGAGCATCTTCTTCCGGAAGGCCTTGCATATGAGTGCGAACATGGCATCCCTCATGAAGCCGGAACCGGTTGGCGCGATGTTGAAGTAGACCAGATCCGGTTTGAAAGAAAGCAACTGCTTCTTTATGCTGAAGATAACACGGAAGAAACCCAACATCTTTTTCACATTCATCTTGCCTACGTCTTTCAGATGCTCTGAGTAATTCAGCTTGATGTTCCTGATATCAAACCCGTCCCGGATAACTCGGCTCTCCAATATCATCTTGCTGGACATCGCGGAGCCGTATACTGGCGGCGGTAACGGGGAAAGGAAAAGTATCTTTTTCATTGTTCACCTCTGATTGTCGGCATCAGTCTCTGAAGACCACATACCTGTTGAGCATTGACAATGACCTGAAGCTGTTGCCGACCTTGCCCTTGCTGTAGCCGAAATCGGTCACGAGGCGGAACAGCCACTCCAGACCCAGGGCCCGGACAGCCTTCGGCGCCTGCTTCTTTGCGCCGCTGAAGAAGTCAAATGCCGCTCCCACGGGGAAAGCGGTCCTGAAACCGGCCCTGCCAAAAATCTCACCCAGCATTATCTCTTTCTTGGGATTGCCCAGACCCATCCACAGGTAGTCAGGCCTGTGCTTGTTTATCAAGCCCACAATCTTGTTGATTTCGCTCTTCGGGAAATGAAGGCCTTTGATGTATGGCGGATTGTAATGTGCGACATTGGCGGGCTTCAGCAGGGGGAACCTCTTCATCATTGCATTCATATTGGTTTCGTTAATGCCGAGAAAGAAATGCCGTGAATTTCTCATATATTTGTCCTGTTGGAGAAAGAATTCCGTGAACTCGGGTCCTGTTGTCCTAGGCAGCCAGCTGCCATGCTTCATGAGATGGAATATGGAGATGATGACGCCGTCTGGAAAATTATAATATCTGCATTTGCCGAGGCTGTTCCTGAAGTCCGCATTGTTCTCGTAAAGGTAGACAGAATACCCGTTGAGGAAGTCGATGACAGCCTTTTCGCCGCTTTCAATGACCTCAATTATCCTTTCCTTTCCTCTGCGCTCAAAAACCAATTTATCCATAAAATTCAGGAGAAATCTCATGCCTGCGCCGGCGCGGATTGCTTGTCCTTTTCCACCATCTCGGCTATCCAGTCATATGTCTTCTTCATGCCTTCTTCAAGGCTGACCTTGGGCTCCCAGTCGAGCGTCTTCTTCACGAGCTCGAGGTCCGCGTTCCTTCCCTTGACGCCTTCAGGGGCGCTGAGGTCATGCTCCACCTCGATTTGCTTTCCGGATATCTTGATTATCATGTCGAGCAGGTCCTTTATGCTGATGAGCCTGTCAGAGCCGATATTGAGGGGCTCGCTGCAGTCCGATTCCATGAGCGCTACGATACCCTTCACGCAGTCATCGATGTAGCAGAATGACCTCGTGGCCTGCCCGTCCCCCCACATGACCACCTTGCCGGGGTTCGTTGCTTCCGCGACCTTCCGGGAAAGGGCCGCAGGCGCCTTTTCCTTCCCGCCCTTGTAGCATCCTTCGGGGCCGTAGATGTTGTGGAACCTTGCAATCCTGACAGCCATGCCGTAGTCCTTCTCGAAGGATTTCAGCATAACCTCGGTGAAGAGCTTCTCCCATCCGTAGGCCTCGTTCGGGTCGGCCGGATAGGCGTCGCTCTCCTTGAGGCCCGGGACATCAGCCTTGGTTTGCTTGTAGACCGGGTATATGCATGCGCTGGAGCTGAAGAAGTACCTCTTCACGCCCTTCTGCCTCGCGGCCTCTATCATATTGGTGTTGATAAGAACGTTGTCCCTCATGACATCCGCAAAGACAGAGGTGATGAATCCTATCCCGCCCATGTTGGCGGCGAGGTTGTAGACCTTGTCAATCCCTTCAACGGCCCTGAGGCAGTTGTCCATGTTGCGCAGGTCCAGAGTGAGCTTCTCTGTGCAGTATTGCTCCTTGATGAAATCGTCATACTTGATATCGGCTGTCCTCACGAAATGGCCCTGCTCAAAAAGGTGCCTTGCGAGATGGCTGCCTATGAAGCCTCCACCACCCGTCACCAGAATTCTTTCCATGATTTATGATAGAAACAACGGTTTATATAATTTCTGAATTTGGGATACATGTTTTTATTTATGGAAGTGATGCAATTATTCACATGAAGACCCAGCCGGCGGCCATAGCGCTCGTTCTTGTCTGCACTGTCTTCACATCCATGGCCCAGATACTGTTCAAGTTTGCCTCATTCAGTTTCTCGCTTGATATCGTGTCCATAGCCACCAATTACTTTTTCATCTCCGGACTGGTTCTGTATGCAGTGGCTGCCGGCCTCCTGATAGCTGCCCTCAAGCGCGGGGAACTTTCCGTCGTATATCCAGTCGTGGCTACATCTTACATCTGGGTCTCCATACTCTCATCCATGGTTTTCCCTACAGATGCCATGACCATGATGAAGTGGGCGGGGATTTTCATAATAATGGCAGGGGTCTCTTTTGTGGGCATGGGAGGCAGGCATGAATGAGATGATGCCCATAATGCTCGCGGTCCTCTCCAGCGCTATAGGGGCGGTGGGTGCGGTCATGCTGAAGAGAGGTTCGGCCGGCTTTACGCTGAATCCCGCAAAGCTGATAAGGAACAGGAACATCGTTGGAGGGGTAATAGTATATGCGTTCTCAAAAGTTATTTTCGTCTACGCTATGAAAAGCAGCGAACTATCAATACTCTACCCAGTTGTATCAACCGGTTATATATGGTCTGCCCTGTTATCCGTGAAGTTGCTGGGGGAGAATATGAACGGGCACAAGCTCGCGGGAATCGCGCTGATAATCCTGGGCGTATCCCTCATAGGTGCGGCCTGATCAGATATCCATCTTGTTGAGGAGCTCCTTCTCGGTCTTCAGAAGGGCTGTGTGCGTCCCCACGTCCCTGTATATGCCCCTGTGCACGTAGGCGAACACAGGAAGACCTTCACCTATCATCATCTTGATGGAATCTGTTATCTGGTATTCACCCTTTGTCCCTTTGGGAGTCTTCTCTATGTAGTTGAATACTGCAGGGTCAAAGAAATAAACGCCGTTCGCGCCCAGGTAGTCCCCGTTTGATTTCAGCCTCTCAAGGTCCTCTTCCGATTGGGGCTTCTCGAATATCTCAAGCACCCTGCCTTCATTGTCAATCTTGGCAATTCCATATCGCTTGGGATCCTCAACAGGCGAGAGCCCGATGACGCACTTGGCCCCGGACCTCTCAGCTATTCCCACCATCTCCCTGACT
>CAZPUZ010000063.1:0-4493 GCA_964589875.1 uncultured archaeon | reverse complement strand
CCCGGGCTTCAATACTCTTATTGAATTCAATGCTTCTTCCCCTATAACGTCGGGCACGAAACGCACTTGCTTTCCGGCATGCTTTGACAGCAGTTTTGCGTGAAGCCTGGTATCAGTGAAGTCCTTCTTGCCCGGCCTGCTCTGATGGCCTATGGCCACCACCGCAGCCTTCCTTTTCGCGAGCAGCCCAAGCAGCCTGCCGTGCTGTTCCATCCTGTCATTGTCCACTATCTCCTTCTTTTCAGGGTCGTAAGGGCTGTCTATACCCACTCTTACGAGTACCCGCTTGTTTCTGAAATCAAAATCATCTATGGTCCTGAAATTCATTTCCATAAGATTTCCAGCAATTCTATCATCCGGTTGGAATATCCCCATTCATTGTCATACCAGGAAAGGACCTTGACCATGTTGCCGCCAATGACCTGGGTGCTCAAACCGTCAACCACTGAGGAATGCGGGTTGCCGACGATGTCCATTGATACCAGTTCTTCATCGCTGTATTCAAGTATGCCTTTCATGCTGCCTTTGGCCGCTTCCCGGAGGGTCTTGTTCACGGATTCCGCGTCCGTCTTTTTCTTCAGCTCGGCCACGAAGTCAACGATTGAGCCGTTGGCTGTTGGTACCCTCATGGCCAGACCGTCCAGCCTGCCCTCAAGATCCGGAATGACCTTGCTGACGGCCGTGGTGGCTCCGGAGGTCGTGGGTATGATATTCATTGCCGCCGCCCTGCCCCTTCTCATCTTCTTGTGCGGCACGTCAATTATCTTCTGGTCGTTGGTGTAGGCGTGCACAGTTGTCATGAAACCCTTTTCAACTCCAAACCTGTCGTTAAGCACCTTGGCCACGGGCGCGAGGCAGTTGGTGGTGCAGGACGCGTTGGATATTATGTGGTGCTTGTCCTTGTCATAAACCTTGTCGTTGACCCCGAGCACTATTGTCATGTCCGGGTCCTTGGACGGGGCGGATATGACAACCTTTTTGGCTCCCGCTTCAATGTGCTTTGATGCGCCCTCCCTGTCCGTGAAGAAGCCGGTTGATTCAATAACGACATCAACCCCCAAATCCTTCCATGGAAGCTTGGAAGGGTCTCTCTCGGCTGTTATGCGTATCTTCTTGCCGTTGACTATGAGGTTGTTTTCATCAAAATCAACCTTTCCCGGGAACCTGCCGTGTACAGAATCGTACTTGAGCAGGTAAGCAAGAGTCTTTGTGTCAACGAGGTCGTTTATGGCCACGAAGTTGGTACCTTTCTCAATGCCGGCCCTGAAAACGCCCCTTCCTATCCTACCGAACCCATTTATCGCCACAGAAGGTTTTTTCATGCTACCCCATTAAATCTTCTATCCTATTCTTTGTTTTCAATGGTTTTATTAATTTGTATTGGTCGGCGTGCCAGGACAGGCACGAAAAGCAGCGCAAAACAGGAACCGGCAAGGTTGATAAGTATATCCTCCGCTGCCATCACCCTCCCGGGAGCAAAGAACTGTATGCCCTCCAGAAGCAGGCCGTAGTACGTTGAGAGCATGATTGCCGCAAAAACGGACCTCCTGAAATCGTGCTTGGTGTGCAGGACGCTGAACAACAGCACTGCCAGCACGAAATATGCCGGGAGATGGAGGTTGCCTGCGCCTCCGGTCCCCGGGATCGTGGGTATGATGGAATAGTATAACAGGACTATCATCCATGCTGCCAGAAGTGACATGGATGGAATCCTAATGTCCATCATCATCCCCTCTGAAATCCAGCGCCACAGAGTTGATGCAGTACCGCTTGCCTGTTGGCTTTGGGCCGTCATCAAAGACATGCCCAAGATGGCTTTCGCACCTGGCGCATGTGACCTCGGTTCTCTCCATGCCGTGTGACTTGTCAGCAGACAATTTTGCCGACCCCTCTACGGCATAGTCAAAGCTTGGCCATCCCGTGCCCCTTTCCCGCAGTACCCTGTACTCTTCCTGCGAGAGCTTGGACTTAAAATCAAATTTCTGCATGATAATGGATGGATGTCATGGTTTTTATCGTTTTCTCAGCTTCCTTTCCTGCTCGGCGATCTTCATGGTTGTCTTGAGCACTGTGTCGGGGTTCAGCGAGATGCTGTCAATTCCGCAGCGTACAAGGAACTGCGCGAAGTCCGGGAAGTCTGACGGTGCCTGACCGCATATGCCTATCTTGCGGCCGTGCTTCTTCGCAGTCTTTATGGCCTGGCTGATGAGGCGCTTGACCGCCTCGTTCCTCTCGTCATATATGGATGAGACGAGGGAACTGTCCCTGTCCAGGCCTAGAGTGAGTTGCGTCAGGTCGTTGCTGCCTATGGAGAATCCGTCAAATATCTTTGAGAACTGGTCAGCCAGGACCACGTTGCTGGGTATCTCGCACATCACATAGACCTCCAGACCATTCCTTCCCCTCTTGAGTCCATTGGCTTCCATCTCCCTGAGCACCTTCTTTCCCTCTTCAACAGTCCTGCAGAACGGCACCATGACCTTGACATTGGTGAGGCCCATGGTCTCCCTTACTTTCCTGAGGGCCCTGCACTCAAGAGCGAACGCTTCCCGGTATTTCCCGGAATAATATCGTGACGCCCCGCGCCATCCAATCATGGGATTGTTCTCCTCGGGCTCGTATGCGCTGCCTCCTATGAGGTTGGCGTATTCGTTGGACTTGAAGTCCGAGAGGCGGACTATGACATCCTTGGGATAGAATGCGGCCCCGATGGTGGCCACACCCTCGGCAAGCTTGTCCACGAAGAACCGCTTCTTGTCTTTGTAGCCGCCCGTCAGCGCGTCTATCATATTCTTGGTTTTCTTGTCCTTTATCTTGCTGTAGCCAATCAGGGCCAGAGGGTGGATCTTGATGGCAGAGTTGATTATGAACTCCTCTCTCGCCAAACCAACCCCGGAGTTGGGTATGAAGCTTTTTTCCATCGCGCTTTCTGGCATGCCTATGTTCATCATTATCCTTGTCCTCGTCCTGGGGACGTTGCTTACGTTTATCTTCCTGACGCTGAACTTTCTGATACCCTCGTATACGAAGCCGTCCTCGCCTTGCGAGCAGTCAACAGTCACCTTCTGGCCGCTCTTCACCGCGCGGGTAGCATTGTTTGTCCCTATCACGCACGGGATTCCGAGCTCCCTGCTGACTATTGCCGCGTGGCATGTCCTTCCTCCATGCTCTGTGATTATGGCAGATGACCTCTTCATGAGCGGCTCCCAGTCCGGGTCTGTCATATCAGTCACGATTACGTCGCCGTCCCTGAAAGCGCCGGCCTTGAACGGGTCCATGATTATCCTCGCTTTCCCGGACCCTATCTTCATGCCTACGCTGTCGCCTTGCGTGATGACCCTGCCCTTCTGCTGCAGGCTGTAAACCTCAAGGTAGTCCTTCTTTTTCTGCGACTGGACAGTCTCAGGC
The DNA here is from genome assembly GCA_964589875.1 of uncultured archaeon. Classification (GTDB taxonomy): domain Archaea; phylum Aenigmatarchaeota; class Aenigmatarchaeia; order QMZP01; family QMZP01; genus QMZP01. The sequence goes on along the minus strand of CAZPUZ010000063.1, from coordinate 1,085 downwards.
CGCGCTTGGACGATGAAAAGCTTGCCTGTCCTGCCGTCTTTGGCCCATTCAATGTCCATGGGGGTCCATTTGCCCCTGTCTTTGGTGTAATGCTCCTCTATGGCCTTTGCGTATCTTGCCAGCTCAAGTATCTCCCTATCATTAAGGACAAAAGCCTCCCTTTCCTTGTCAGGCACGGGAGCGGATTTGGTTGACCTGCCACCCTTGCCGTAGATGAGCTTGGTCCTCTTTTCCCCCATCTCCTTCTTGAATATCGGTGCGTGCCTGTCCAATGTGGGCTTGAAGACATAGTACTCGTCCGGGTTGACCTTGCCCTGGACAACGAATTCCCCCAGACCGTATGCGGCGTTGATGAAAACCACGTCCCGGAATCCGGTCTCTGTGTCAACCGTGAACATGACACCGGAGCTTGCTATGTCAGACCTGACCATCTTCTGTATGCCAACAGAAAGCGCCACTTTCTCGCTTTCAATGTTGCCGTCAATCCTGTATGATATTGCGCGGTTGGTGAATAGAGAAGCTATGCACTTCTTCACGGATTTCAACAGCTGCTTTTCCCCCTTGACGTTCAGATAGGTCTCCTGCTGTCCGGCAAAGGACGCTGTCGGCGTGTCCTCGGCCGTGGCACTGGAGCGAACGGCGACATCCGTATTGGGACCGTATTCCCTGCACAGCTTCCTGTAAGCGGCCTTTATCTCAGACTCCATGTCCCGGGGCAGCCTGGAATTAATTATGGCTTTCCTGAGGGCAGGACCATATCTGGAAATCTTTGATTTGTCGGTCCCGATTCTGGAATTTAGTTCCCTTATCCTTTCCTCAATACCTGCTTTCTTCAGAAAATGCCAGTAAGCATGAGTGGTCGTCGCGAAGCCATTGGGTATCCTGACTCCCCGGCCAGATAGCTTCCTGTACATCTCGCCAAGCGACGCGTTCTTTCCGCCGACAATTCCAACGTCCTTGATACCGGTTTCGCCAAACCACAGAATAAGCCGCCTACCGCCCATGGTTAATAATTGTTGCAGCCCGTTAATATACTTGATAATTGTGGACCTGTTCCCATGAAATAATAAAAGCATCCGCGTGCA
>CAZPUZ010000062.1:0-4509 GCA_964589875.1 uncultured archaeon | reverse complement strand
ACCAAGGTTGAGCTCAGCACGCTCACCAAGACAGAGATGAGGGAGCTGATAAAGAAGCGCATTGAGCGCATGGGAGGGGAGGACATAAGGCCCTTCACCCTAGACAGCATTGATGTCATCTACGAGAGGACCGGCGGCTTCCCTAGGGAGGTGCTCAAGCTGTGCAATGACATGGTGGAAAATGCCTCAAGAAGGAACATCACCACGATTGACACGGACTTCCTGCGCGAGACCGGGACAAAGGAGACCAGGATATCGCTTGAGACCATCAACGAGCTGCCTGAGAGGCAGAAGCTCATACTGGAAGCCCTGGCCGGGGGCGGAGAGATGACGCCATCCGAGGTCATAAAGAACATGAAGACGGACGCGTACAAGGACAGTGACAACGCCGTCCGTTCCGTGAACAACATACTCAGAAGGCTGATGAAGGAGAAGCTTGTTGAGAGGACCAAGAGAGGCAAGACGTACAAATATAAGGTATCCGGCAAGTACCAGAGCCTGACAGTCAGGGCCTGATACCTTTGCATACCGGCTGTTTTTCGCAAAACCGGACTTTAATATCTTACTTCCCATATTTCATCATGTCACTTTCCAGCACGCTTACCGGCAGGTGGATGATAACAATATACCTTCTCTTACTTGCAGGTCTGAACCACTCCCTTCTGCTCACTTCGCCCATCACGTTCGGCATCATAGGCGGCGTACTGTTGATAATCGCGGTCATATTCCTTGGCTATTCAGGTTACGGGATTGACGAGAACGACTATGTAGGCGCCCAGTCAATAGCATTTTGGGCGTTCGTGACAGGCCTGCTGCTCGTGGTGGTGGAAGTATCCCTGCCATTTGGGGCCCATGTGAGGATAAACCATGAGGTCGTGGCTACCGGCTCTGAAGTAATCAGCACATTGTTCGCTGACATCTCGTCCAGAATGTTCACCGGGGTCTTCATTCTGGGCGGCCTGGCATTCTTCGGCTTCGTGGTCCTGGCTGTCTATCACATGGCGTCCTCGTACTCAACCCACAGGAGCATAGACGGCGAGAAGAGGGAAGAATAATATAATTAGTTATGATAATGAGCCTCTTCATTTGGGATTACTTTCATATGACATAAGTTCAAAGCTTTTCTTGAGTTTTCCATGACCTTTTCCCTGACAGACTTCTTGCCATATATGATAATATGAATGTACTCATCGCCATAACAGACATTCACATCAAGCCCCGCTGCTGGCTTTTTGATTTCCGTTAGCCCCCTATACCCTCTGATTTCCACTTTCCTGTAATATTTTTGTATATCATCCCTGAACCTGTTGTATTTTTTCTGCGTGGATTTTGTCTTCTTTATTCTAACCATTATCTTGTTTTCATCTGTTCTGATTGCTGATATCGGCAAATGATCATAGTTCTTTCTAACTTCTGAATATATCAATAAAATCTGAGATCTCTTTTATGGAATTTTTATCTCCATTTATAACTATGTATAGATATTCTGGAAAGTAGAATACATCTATAGAGAAACCTTTTCCTTCTAGTCCTGTCCATTCTTCGTAGCTTTCTGGAAACACCACAGATATGTTGTATTTGTCTTTTAGCTTCTGCTTAAACCTATTATATTGCTTCTGTGTATTCTGGTCTCTCTTAATCTGCAGGAATATCTTATTTTCAGATTTCCTTAATCCGCTTATTGTCATGTCATCCCTCCTTATTTTATTTAATATAAAAATATATTATTTTATCCCTCTAAGTTGATAGTATAAAGGAATGATGGCAAACCGCCATCATTCCTTTTGAAATCATCTACAATCAGTAGTTGTGTCCTGTGATGGGCATACCTGAAGCATTCAAGGGTAGATGACCACCGCCCAAATCATTGTTGAAATTGAGTTGTTGGTCAATGAGACGGCCAGTGATTGGGTCGACTCTTCTCTGGTACGAACCGTAGCTTTGCGGTTCTAAGATATCCAGATGATCCCCATGTGACCTGATCTCACCTATTGAACTTGCGCGATGTAATACGAGGTCGTCCATTGAAAATTAATCTAATACTTCATTTTCATTGTTCATTATCTTCCTTTGTATTCATATATACGAAATGACGATTGAGAATTTCTATTATCCGGTTCCTGGTTTGCTTTTTCCCGTAAATAATGATGTGGATATATTCCTTACCATAACAAACGTTCAAGTCAAGGTCTGAATCTGATTTTCGAATATCTGTAAATCCGCCATAACCCTTTATCTCTGGATTATCGAAAGCTACTTCTATGTCGTGCCGAAACCTGTTATATCTTTTCTGAGAAGATTCATCAATTTTTATTCTAACTATGACCTTCTTCTCGTCTGTCCTAATTCCTGATATTGGCATGTACCTCATCCTATTATTTTATTAGTTATGTTATTTAACACTCTTTATCCCTTTAAGGTGATAGTATTATGGACTGATGGTATCCAGCCATCAGTCCTGTTGAAATCAACTATAATTAATAGTTGTGACCTCTCATGGGCATTCCTGTTGCGTCCAGTGGAATGTGACCACCCCCACGCAGATTCAGTTGCCCGTCGATAGGATATCCATGGGGATCATACCGAACTTGGTGGGATCCAAAGGGATCTGACAAAGGAGCGAGCATGTCAGCGTGAGGACCATGCGCCACAATCTCCCCTGGATTTGTTGCAATGTGACCATTTGGTAGTTGACTACTCATTTTTCTGTCCTTTCAATTATGGGTATTCGTGTCAACATCCTAAAGCAAACTTTGTTTTTTTTGATGCGCCTCCTTTCTGGATTGTTATTTCATAACGATCCTACCATCGGGATATTTGATGAAACCATTCTTGTGGCCAGCAATATGACGACAATTATCAGGTGGCGCTTGATGGTCGAGGATGGCCCTCCCATACAACAAATCATTTTTTTTCTTTTTCACCCAGTTTGTCATATTCGGCTTGAGATAATTCTCCGAGCCACGACACTTTCACAGTAGTCATCTTATCTCCTTTTGTATATGCCCAACCTATGATTTTCGATAAATCGAAAACTTACATTGCATACTACTCATATGCAATGCGCATTGATTTCATATTGTTTTTGTAAGCATCAAATGCCATTATCAGTTGCTTATCCCACAATCATGCGTTAATAGAACAAGGGAAATATCTACGGTTTAACAAAAATCAACCAAAAGGTTTAAAACCTGATAATCAATTATCAACATGGACAACTACCTGGCCGTCCCGCCCACCGGTAAACCGGCAACAGTGAAGGAATGCATCATTTCAGTCCTTTCAACCAACTGGCCCCTGACTGCGAAGAGAATCTATCATAAGATTAAAGCCCACGGCTTCAGCGTCACCTACCAGGCAGTGTTCAAGGCCATAAGCGAGCTTTCCGGGAAGGGCGTACTGGAAAAGGAAGGCAGGGAGTACAAGCTGAGCCTGGAGTGGATTGAGAAGATTGAGGGGTTTAGCAGGAATCTAAAGGAAAGCTACAGCGACAGGATAAAGGGTGGCGAAACCTTCTATTTTGCCAGCATACATCAGACCGACATGTTCATAATTGACTTTCTCAGGAAGATGAAGATTGGAGAAAACGACGTATGCTGTTCCCATTGGAGGCATCTGTGGTGGCCGTTGTTTGGTTCAATGACAGGTTATTCCGAACTGAAGAACATCAAGGACAGAGACAGGATATATGTTATCTGCTCAAACAACACTAAGATTGAGAAATGGTGTGCAGACTTCTATAACAAGCTTGGCATGCACACCAAGACAGGAATAGATACTCCTTACAGCTACGATTTCATTGTCTATGGGGAAAACATACTTCAGATTTACATGCCGAGACCCCTGAGAAAGGAATGGGACAAACAATACGAAAAGATGAAGAGCGTCCCCTCAATGGACATAAAGAAGCTTTTTGATGCCGTGTTTGAGAAGAAATCAAGAATAGGCGTGGCGATAATAAAGAACAAAGAGCTTGCTGCCCACATGAAAGAAGAGGTTCTTTCAGAGTTCAAATGAACAGTCTATTTATAGAATATTCCAAAACAAATAGATAATAATTAAAGAATAATCTATACATTACTTGTTATATTATGGAATACTCTAATAAAAGCTTATAAATAACATAGACTAATCTATAAACATGTCCCAGAAAACCCACATGTCGCTCTTCGGCAACAGGGAGCACAGGATTGGCAGGACCAGCAAGACAATACTGGAAGCCATACACAACCACTGGCCTACTAACCCTCTGGAAGTCGCCAGGGAGCTTGGTGATGAAATAAAGGATGTCAAAACGGTCTCGGCCCGCTACCTCTACCATTTCCGCAAGCTAAGGGACGCGGAGCTGATACATCTGAAGAGGCTTGGCAATACCTACATTGCCTGGCCGATTGAGGTAGAAAAGATCAGGCTTATACATGAGATGGTGAGAGAATGAAGGGGATTGTTATAGCCGGTGGAGGTCTTGGGGGTCTTATGACCGCAGCTTATCAATCCAAGAATAAGATT
>CAZPUZ010000061.1:0-4566 GCA_964589875.1 uncultured archaeon | reverse complement strand
TTCCCCGATGACCTTTCCACAAAGCTCCATGAGCGGGTATTCCCATCCCGGGTCAATATCACCATAATCTGTCCCCACCATACAATCAGGGTTGGGCTGTGCAGACAGGGTTCTGTATGCATCCTCAAGGGCTTCCAGCACCCGGTACGCCTTTGAACCAGGGACACGCCTGACACCATCAACCTCCCTGAAGTAGCCGCCATTGGCATGCTCCTCACAGAAGCGCCTTTCAACAAGCGCGGCGTAGTCATCCCCGCCAGTTACCTTGCTGACAAGCGCCGCGAGGTCGTAAACGCCGTCCGCATCATAATCGCCCCATTTCCTTCTTAAACTTCCGGGCGTCCCGGGGCTGGTTGTCTCTGGCAGGCGGCCTTTTCTCGGCCTTCCCCTGGGAATCCTGGGAGGCCTGTGCTCCCGGATTGACGCCTCAAAGGCGGGCAGGTCTCTCACCCTCACCCGGTAGCCGCCGCGCACGCGTATCAGCATGCCACTGACGCTTTCATCACCGACTACACCCTTCCGGGTCTCTGGCCAGTCCCTGGGGCTCCCCACATACCTCCTTATGGCTTCAGTGAGTGGTATGGTTTCTTCTTCCATGAACCATGTTGTAGAAAAAATTTATATTATGATGCTCACTTGGCGCTTATTATGCTGGTCCTGCCCCTGGATTTGGAGCTCACAGACTGCTCTATCTCTATGAAGTTGCCGGCTTCAAGCTTCTTGAGCATGCGGTAGAAACCGGAATAGCTGGCGCCGCTCTGTTCCTGGACCATGCTGAACAGCTTGCCGGACTCTATGGGCCCGTGCTTCCTTATTATGGAGAGCACCAGGGACTTGTCGCTGCTCGTCTCAGGCACCTCCATGGACCCCATGGCCTTCTCTATGTGGGTGTCCCTGACGCTGCGCGAGGCATCGGATTCCGCGGCCATCACGGACTGCCTGAGCAGCTCTATGCCGAATCTCAGGTCCCTGACATTGCTGGCCATCTTCCTGAGCAGCTTCTCCTGGAGGACACCCGGATAAAGGCCGGCATCGCACCTGCCCTTCAGTATGCTGAACACCTCTGTGGTGGAATATGGCGAGAATTCTATCCTTACGGGCGAGAATATGGAGCGTACCTTGTCGTCCAGCTTGTGGACGAACTCCTGGGTGGATATGGCGAATATGCAGGTCTTCACCCCCGGATATGATTCATGGGCCCTGAGTATGTTATACATGGACTCGTTGGCGATGCCGGACGAGAACAGGTAGCCCGCTTCATCCAGGCAGACCGCTAAAACCTTGCCGTCGTTGGCCAGCCTCCCGAACACCTCGTCCTGCACCCTGGTTAGAGGGATACCTGTATCCGGAGCAGGCATGCCCATCACGGCCTTCCTTATCTCGGATAGTATCTTGAACTGGCTGGACTGCAGGTGGCAGTTGATATATACCGGGACGACCTTTGACGTGGACTCAGCGAGCTGCTTCATGACCAGCCTGGCTGCCGTGGTCTTGCCCGTGGCGGGCCTGCCCACTATGAAAGCCGATGCAGGCCTGCCGTTCTGCATGGCGGGCCTCAGGCAGTGTATCATCTCCTTGACCTGGGAATCCCGGAACAGGAACTGGTCGGGTATGTAGTCGGGATTGAATACTTCTATGTTTCTGAAGAGGGTCTCATCTGACCCCAGAATCCTGGAAAAATCCATGGATATTAATTCGTGGGAGGGTTTTTATTGGACCCCCTGAAGTTTCTTGGTTGCCGGTACCGGACTTCTGATAAAAGCCATCATGCGACACTTTTCACTTTCCAGAACCCCGGCGCACCCTTATAATTCTCCGGAGAGATTTACTTGTTACAGCGAAGGCGGGTACCGCCTTCTGATGCTCACAGAGCCCATCCAAGGAAAGCCCCTAAACCCATACCCGGATATGATGCGATTGTGCATTTACTCCAGGAGGAGGAGCCACCCGGTGCCCATGAGGGTGGTCCCTCCTGCGAGGTCCGGGCTGATGAGAATAAAAAGAGGAGAGTGATGACATGCAGATAATGGACGAGATTGAATCCATCCACATGATGGAGATGAGCGTAAAGTCGGCGGAGGGATCGGAATGAGAGTGAAGAACACCAGCCCCGTAATCAGGCCGGAAGGAAAGAAAGACCACTTAAGCCAACCCTACCAAGTGGTCAAGCCGGAAGGGGAAAGACGGCTTATACGGTCTGCAGTAGCCGTCAAGCCTATTAACTGGAAAGGCATCACGGACAGGCACCACGAAGAGAGCAACATCAGGGGGGAGTTCGGCGAGCAGATAGTCAAGGAGTTCCTGGAGCACAGAGGCTACCATCTTGAGAAGCAGCAGAACCGCGCGCCCGGGCTGCCTGACTTCAGGATAGACGGCACGTCAGTTTTCGTTGAGGTCAAGGCGCACAAGTCCAGAACCCCGCCCATATGGCAGAAGCCCTGGTTCGGCATGATGGTGAAGATGGGATGGAAGATACTGGTTGCCCAACCTCACCTGAAAACCAGAAAGGAAAGCGTGGTGTGTTCCGGCATAGACTGGTACGACTTTGACAACGACGGCCACATCAAGCGCCTGAAAGGCTTCTCAGACAGGCTGGTAACCGCCAACAACTAGTTTCCCATTCCGTTTTTTATTTCATACACCTTTAAGTTGACAATGTGTATATGGAGATACGCTGTCGTATCTCCATATGACATTCTCATATGCTTCTGGTTTGTACCGCTGAGCCATTCAGCCTTTGGATGGGATTGGTGTTTTTAACAGCCCATTAACCTTTTCGATAAAGTCTTCAGGGTCGTTGTCAAGATGATGCTCAAAAAGAAGCGCCGCCCTCCCGCTGCACAGCTGCTGAACCTCTTCGCTGCATGATGCATGGGACGTGCATACATAGAATCTGCGGCTTGTTCCTCTTTCAAGCATCATCCTGATCAGCCTTATGCCGGTCCTGGACGCGTCCTTCAGCGAGAAACTATCGTCCTCAACCGTCAGGGCGACATCCATCACAACAAGGTCAAACCTGACCCCTTTCCCAATCACATTCTTGGCTTCCAACCCGGTGGCACATTCGGTGCAAACAAATCGCCCCTCAGTGCAGCTCTCCAGAAGCATCCTGAAAAGATTGTTGGTGCTTTCCGCACCAGTGATGATGATTCTGCTTCTATCCATATCGTCTGGGTTTCATGATGGTTTCTCCTTTCCTGGTTCTCTAGCCAAACCGAATCCGGGAATCCAGATTTGGCTTAACGTGTTACTGGGCTGTTGGTTCTCTGTTATCATCATTATCCAAGACCTGCTTGTGAAACGCTCATTCCTGGAGCATCAACTGGCTTTCCTTTGCTCTCAGCCAGCCTTCTACATATTCCGCGACGACTTTCCACCCGCTTTCGGCGAGCAGCCAGTGTGAACGTCCCGGGAAGAGTTCGGGGTGTGGCGACCCGTCAGCGCGTTGCTCGTGTAAAGCAGGGTGGGAGTGACGCATTCGTGCCCCCTCTCCCTGGGGGTATCCGGCGAACTTCTCCCAGACAAACGGCCCGCACCACATACCGTGTATCATGAATATGGTCTCTTTCATGTTTGCCTCCTTATTCATAGCTTGGCCAGCAACCTCCCGGTCAGCTTAATGTCATTATGTTTGCTCAGATGTCTGTCAATCTCTATGCTCTCCTGGTATTGCTGCCGGGCAATTTCATGCTTCCCGGTAACATGATTGATCTCCCCGAGCCTGAAAAGCGCGTTGCTTCGCATGCCGAGGAAATATCTGCTTTCAGGGTCACTGGCAGTGAGCTGGTCCAATATCTCCATGGACCTGCCCAGCGATTCCCGCGCATCGTCAAACCTGTTCATCATGCGGAGCAGGAATCCCAGCTCCACCAGGCATGCGGCAGCGGAAACCCTGGAGCGTTCATCCTGGACGTATGTGGGCTTTCGCAGTATCGTGTGGCTCTCAGCCTTCCCGCCGCTTATCCTCATCGTGGTGACTGAGCCGCACATCCCGCATACGGCGGACATGTTCCTGTCCTGGAAAGGGCCGAAATTCTGCAGCTGGAAGCCGCAGCCGGGACAGTTGATTATGGGACCGCCGCTGACGTTCATTCCCAGTTCGGAGAGATCATATCTCCGGTTGATGAAGTGCTTCTTTGTGCCCCTGAGCATCAGCTCCGCGGCCTTCCTGAACATCCTTTCAGCGGACCTGGCGAAGCCGAATTCCCTCAGCTCTGCGGCCTTATCCTCGGGGGTCCTTCCCCCGGGGACGAAGTGTGTCCTTGACCAGTTGACCGTCCTGGCCCTTGCCTTGTTGTAGATGACGAAGCCGGGAGGCATAGTCCATCTTAACAGGAAAATCCACGCGACAGGCACGCCAACGACAACGACCAGGGCGTACCAGTTGTCGTACATCTCCATGCCGCTGCGCTTCAGCGCCATGCCGGTGCCGGTAATAGTCAGCATGCCGACGAAGGCCATGCCGATGCCCCAGAAGCTCATATTATTGGGCAGCCCGACCTCGGGGAACCCCTTCCTGGCGATTTGTGTCATGATGCTCATGTTGCAGACGAAAAGAACCGAATA
>CAZPUZ010000060.1:0-4573 GCA_964589875.1 uncultured archaeon | reverse complement strand
TGGGGCATGAAGAAGGGACCCGGCTGATGGGCCCCGACCGAGCTCATGCTTGACCATACCATGGCAGGCACGTCCGAGCTTTACGCGAGGGGTTTCCCCGAGAAGGTGCTGCACATAGTGGCCAGCCACTTCGGCGAGAACGGCCCGACGCCGCCGCAGACCATGGAAGCGCTCATCTTCCACACCATTGACAACATGGACGCTACCATAGGCACCAGCCGCTCAGAGAACATCATCAACCTCCTTCTCAAGCAGCAGGGCTGACTTTTTAGATGTCTGTCCAGCGAATAATCGTCATGTCTTATATCCCTATAAATTGACATTAAAAAGCCCAGAGACGCTGCTGCTGGGCTTTTATCGCAGGTTCCAGGGTCTACGGTCTCAACCATACCCTTTCATTCAAAAGGATCCTTTTGACGCCAAGTCACCTCCTTCTGCTGTTGGTGGTGCCTTGTATGTTTTCCTTCTTCTTCTGGGCATGCCCGTGAACCATCTCCACTTCCTGGCGCGTGAAACCCGGGGGTGTTGTCCCTCTTGTGGTGATGACCCGTTCGGCCCGGCGCATATTTCCATCACATCCTCGATTCCGGCAATTCCGTTGTTTCCAGACATAATGTCCTCCTCCATCTCCTTCTGCTATGCGAGTTCTTGTTTGATCCCAATAAGATGTTCCTTTATCCCGATGAGTCACCTCCTAAAGATGGATTTTAAATTCGTAATTTCCCGTGAGGTCAAGGTTTTCGGGACACACAATCTTTCCATCACCCGCTGCAGATGCCTGCCCCAAATGCCAGCGTTGAACCATATCCTGGAAAAAAGAAAGCCCCGGCGGCTTTGCCCAGGACCGCAAAGACGGTGCAATCCGTTATAACCGAGAGATAACCGGGGCTTAATGGCACTACTGTCTGTGTTTGGTGAAAAAGGAGCCCCCCGCCGGATGTGGTATGGAGGGAGAGAAGCGAGACGACGCCACCCGGCGTGTCGGGGGCTTTGCCCTTTCCGTTTTTCCCAAAATACAAGGGGCGGGAAATCCGAAGAAGTCCCGCCCCTTTCTCTCTCCGGATTGGGCCTTTTGTGCTCCGAATGGATAAAAACCTCCCGGCGGCTTCCAGTCAATTTCTAGGTGAGAGAGATAGAAGCAAAATGCCGGGAGGCAAATGATACAAAGCTCCTTGAACCGCTGCGTGGTTCAGTGGGACGGACGGAAGTTGATGCGGCGGATATATCACTAATGTGAGTGTTTCGACTGTCGAACCCGTTTGTATAGATGATATAGAGATATCGGTCCAAGAAGAACGGCTACATGCATCCTATACAAAACTATACAAAAACTCTCATGAAGAATTCGTAATATAGGGAAGAAGGGCGCTCCCTGGCCAACATGAGGGAGATGATGGTGTGACTCAACGGCCAGGGAGACCCGAAACAGGGGCCGGTTTTCCGGTAGCGCCTGAGAGGGAGAGGAAGCGAGACTTGCGCTGAGCCGGAAAGGGAGTCGGCCCGTGCCGCCGCATCGGGAAGTGATACGCCTTTGGATATGCGGCGGCTTGTCTGGCGGCTCCTTCTGTAACGCTACATAACCCGAAGCATCGCGGATGTTGAGAGGTAAAGAGGAGATGCGGGTTATATAAGAAGGAACCGCCGGTGGGATGAAAAGACCAAATCATGCAAAGACAGACCAAAGTCTGCTGCATATTGTGGAAAACACGAAAAGAAGGCGCATGCTGTTGTCATCACATAGAATCAAAATTAAGAAAAACCACTATGCATGGCCGCCTTCTATAGCCGGAATGACCAATCCCTCTGGTGAGCCATTCCATGCGCGTACTTGAATTTTTGTGAATGACAGGGAATGCCTGCGACAGCATCGCTGCTATATGTATACTTGCCACTGTTAAACGGTTACAATGTTTTATAAAGGTTATTCTGGCCGCGGCTTCATCCTCTTGCCAACCGCCTCCAGAATCCTCGCGGCGACCTGCTTGGCGCTTATGTCATTGGTGTCAATGACAAGGTCATAGTGGCTCCTGTCGGTAATGTCTATGATACCGTAATACTTCCGGTATCTGGCATTGCTCTCCTCGAGCCGCTCTTCCAGCATGCGCTTCATGCCCTCAACCGTATCCTGCTTCTTTTCGTCCGGCCGCTGGTCCCTGAAAACCCTTTCAGCCGCCGTGCGGTGGTCGACTTCAAGGAAGACCTTCAGCGAATGTGGTATGAAATGCCATGACAGCCAGCCGTCAACGATGAAATTGTCCTCTTTCTTGCCAAGCTCTTCCTGGTATTTGTCAACATCCTTGTCTGTCCAGTCCTCGCTTTCTCCCAGCCTGTTCAGCTGGTCAATCGTGAGCCCGCGCTCCATAGCCATCCTGCCCCGCATGTCTCCCATTGAATAGAACCTGTAACCGAGCTTCTTTGCCAGCATCTTCCCTACAGTCGTCTTGCCCGAACCCGGCATGCCGAATATAGTTATTATCATGTTATCGCCTTATCACTAATTCAACTTCAGCATACAAAAAGATTTATGGATAATGGACAGATGCTCATCTGACCATGTCGCTTATCCTTTCAAGGTTGTCTGCTATGTACTTCTCCCTTTTCGGGGTGTCAATTATTATTGTCCCTCTCAGGTTCATGGTCATTGAGCTGCGTATGAGATGCTCGAGATTCATGTCAGACCTCTCAATGGGTATCTGCCTGATGAAGCCGGAAGGTCCGTAAGAAGCTCCCGAGAACAGGAAGAACGACTTCTCTGTCCATCCCAGGCCGAACTCCCTGCGGAGAGCCTGCATGATACGGTCAAAATCCTCCTTGGTGGTGAGCGAACCCGAGCCCCTTGCATGTATGTGTGTCCAGTTGACGATGGCCTCCGTTCCGGTAGTCCTCTTGACTATGTCTATCATCTGCTCAAAGGAGCCGACCTCGTTCATCCTGCCTGTGTTCTCAATGCCGATCTTTGCGCTTATGCGCAGGCTGTTGGTTATCTCGTTTATCTTATAGATGACAAGCTTGAGCGCCTGGTCCTGGGGCATGTTGGCGTAGAAATTGGGCTGGATGATGAATGCGCGGGCATCCATGATTGACATGATGTTGGCGAACGTGTTGAGTATGTCGTCCGGCTGCTCCGGCAGCTTGTCATACCTGATGGACAGCTCAATGTTGAGCTTGCTGGCGAGCTCCTTTATCTTGAGCAGGTCTCCGTACTTGGCCTTGTAGAGGTCCGTGCCTGAGGTAATCCCTGTGAAAAGTTCCTTGGGCAGGACGAATGCCCTGAGCCCCACCTTGTACAGTTCCCGCAGGGAATCAAGGACCTGGTCGGTGGTCTTGGCTACCGGTATCCTGGCCACACCGCTTGATACGCCGAGCCTCATGCCAAGCCTTTCCTGCACCTTAAGCGCCTTCTTCCTTACCATCATGTCGTATGCCATACAATGCCACTCCACAGTAGTGAATATTCCAATAACTACTAATATGTCCTCTTCTCCTTTATATAATTGGCGGTCCCCCTTGAAAAAGCTATCTTTCTCGCAGAATGCATGTCAATCGGCGACTTCATAGAGCATTGAGAGGAAGCTGTCGCTCCATCTGCTGACATCCATGTTTTCGTTGACATGCGTTATCAGGCGGTCAGAGAAGCTGGCCCGCTGGTTGGCAATTATCTTCTCTGCCGAGTCCCTGACGTCCAGCGGATCTATCCTTACTATGCCGTCGCTCTCGTCAAACCCTGAGAGGACGTCTGATATGCCGCACCTCTCCCCGAGGACAAGGTAGCCCCGCCTGCCTTTGGGGAGATACTGGCTGGAAAGGACCGCCTCGGCTGCTACAATGTTGAAGCCGTCAGAGAGGGAGGTCACCATCGCACCGTCCGCTTCTCTGAGCAGCTTGGCGCTTTCCGGGAAATCGATCCTGTCTGTCCTGAAGACAACAGGTTCGCAATCCATGCTCTCCGCGTACATGCTGTTAATGCCAACGACTTTCCTGTCCGTTGCCTGCTTTACTTCCCTGTAACCTACCGAGCCCTGCCTGCTGATGGGTGCGAATCCTATGTACTGCAAGTCAAAACCCCTCCCGAGAAGCGCTTCCATGATATCCATCCTCTCCGGGAGGCCCTTGGTGTAGTCAAGCCTCTCAATGCCCGCGAACATCTTTGCGCCTTCCGCTTTCCTTCTCCTTATCAGGCTGTCAATATCCAGCTTGTGTATCTTCTGCATCCGTCCGCTTATCCTTCTTGCAGTGTACCTGCTTGTATCAACTCCTATGGGGAAAGGGGCGACATACGTAACCCTGCCACCTTTTCTTATTTTGTATATGCCTTTCTTGTTGGATACCTTTGCTCCCCGCACTTTCCAGTCAACCATATCAGCGAAATTGCCTGCGTACTCCCTTGTATGAAATCCTATGAGATTAGCATGAAGCATGCATTCCATTATCTGGCTGACTGCCTCGTCGGCATAGCGGAAATTCTTTCCCATTTTTTTCTCGAGCATCCTGTATGATTCAGTGGAGATGAATGGGATGTGCATGAAATGCCCAATAGGCGCCTTTGTGTTTCTCCTCTTCATCTTTTCTTCCA
>CAZPUZ010000059.1:0-4623 GCA_964589875.1 uncultured archaeon | reverse complement strand
GTGCTCCTCATGCTCTATCAGGGATGAGTGCGGGGGCAGATGCCTCTACGCCAACACACACAAGTACTGGGGCAGGAATGGATATGACGAGGTATGCAGGACCGTCATCCATCTCATTGACGAGATGAAGCGCATCCGGCCGGAGGTCCGGAAGTGCATCGCCTCGGGGACCATAACCTCCAGGGATCTCGAATATACGGAATTCAACAGCTGCGAGATTATACCGTAACTTTTAAATAACACTTGTCATAAAAATAATACATATGTCACAAAAAAATATCAGAAAGGGTGCAAAGAATGGTTCACGTATCTTGTTTTTTAACAGATCCACTTTCCAAGTGGCTGAATGTATATTCAACTACCCAAACAGGGTATTTCATATAAGGGAGCTTGCTTCAATAACGGGCCTTTCAACGACAGCAGTGATTGCTTCAGTCTCTGTGCTAGATGGGTATGGGATAGTAAAAATTGAAAAAACCAGGGTCACAAAGAACGTCTCAGCCGACTTGGAGTCGGAATCTTACGTATTCTACAAGAAGGTTTTCAATCTTTACAGGCTTGAAAGGTACTCGCTAATAAGCCGTCTGAAGGACAGATTCAATCCAGATGTCATCGTGCTTTTCGGTTCTTTTGCTAAAGGCGAGGATATCGAAGACAGTGATATTGATATTCTGGTATTGTCAGGAATAACAAAACAAAAGGCAGGAATTGATGCCAAATTCCTTGAAATCCCCGAAAAAACATTGAACCGCAAGATAAACCTGCATGTGATGCCTGATTTAAAAGACAGCTCCAAGGAATTTCTAAATGCGGCAGCTAACGGCATAGTGCTTCATGGTTATCTGAAGGTGGTATGATGCTGAATTCCTTTGACAATTATTTAAGGCTCGGAAAGGTGAAAAGGAAGACTCCTGACATGGAAGAATCCGAGGCGTTGCTAAGGAAGTCCATTGAGCGTCTGGCTTACATCAAAGAGAGGGAAATCAGGGAAACAACGGCAAAATTCCTGCTTGAAGACGCATACGAGTCAATGAGGGAA
Source organism: uncultured archaeon (assembly GCA_964589875.1). Lineage (GTDB taxonomy): Archaea > Aenigmatarchaeota > Aenigmatarchaeia > QMZP01 > QMZP01 > QMZP01. The sequence continues at coordinate 3,584 of CAZPUZ010000059.1, read as the reverse complement.
GCCACACAGTCTCTAATGTCAGCCAAAGGGTATAAACCCTATTCACACGAGGCCACAATAAGCTTCCTGAAGAAATTTTATTTTGGCCTTTTCGGGGAAGAGAGAATAATAAGGTTTGACGTTTTCAGGGAAAAAAGAAACGCATCGGTTTATAATGCCTGCCATATTACAACACAGGATGCCAGGTCTGCAATAATTCTTGCCAAGGATATTGTTGGCATCGTCAAGTCCATTCAGAAGCCTGGAAAGTGATGATATGACAGTGAAGCACGATCAGCACATGATGGTTGACATGCAGGCAGTGAAGAGGGTGGTTGAAGCCGCAGCCATCGGGCCTTATGAGACCGTGCTTGAGATTGGCGCTGGGAGCGGCATCCTGACACGGGAGCTTGCAAGGCATGAGGCAAAGGTAATCGCAGTTGAGATTGACAAGTCATTTGAAAAGGAGCTCCGGGATATCAGCAACACGGAAGTTGTAATAGGCAACATACTTGAGCTTATTGACGAATTATCGTTTGACTGCGTCGTCGCCAATATCCCATATGCCATATGCGAGCCGCTGATGAAGAAGCTCCAGGGTAGGGATTTCCGGATAGCCGTAATGACTGTGCCCAAGAAGTTCTCGGAGACGCTTATCAGGGGGGAAAACATCCCGGGAATGACTGCAAGGGTGTTCTTTGACATGGAGGTGGTGGCAGAGATTTCCAGGGAATCCTTCATGCCCGCACCAAAGACGGATTCGGTTGTGATGATAGTCCGGCCAAAAAAAGGCAATGAACTCAAGAAAGAAGTGCTTAAAAGGCGCGGTCTCAAGGTCAGGAATGCGATTATCCGCGGGCTTTTCGCAGCAAGAAAAGCCACCAAAAACCAGGCGAAAGAAGATATAAATACCATGAAAATAAATAATAATCTGCTGGAAAAGAGGCTTTCTGATGCCAGCGCAGAGGAGCTTGATACTGTTTTGCATGCTTTGGAGCAGCTGGATGACAGGCCTTTATAAGAGGACTCGTACAATAATGCACAGAAAAAAAAATCCTCTTTTCTATAGGTGATGAGTGAGAGATATGCCGGAAAACAACGTGAATGCAACCCCTGGGAAGATAGGCCAGGCAAGGGAGATAGCGATATCAGAGTTCTTTGAGAAGAACCGGCACCTTCTGGGTTATGACAACAAGATTAAAGCCCTTCTCATAATCGTGAAGGAGGGCGTTGACAACGGGCTTGATGCCACGGAAGAGTCCAGGCTCCTGCCTGACATCTACGTTAAGATAGAAGAGATGGACAAGGAGAAATTCAGGCTCATAATGAAGGATAACGGGCCCGGCATCTCAAAGAAGCAGATACCCAAGATATTCGGTTCGCTGCTTTACGGCTCAAAGTTCCACAGGCTCAGGCAAAGCAGAGGACAGCAGGGTCTCGGCATCAGCTGCGCAGTGCTTTACTCCCAGCTGACGACGGGCCAGCCGACTGAGATAATCTCATCGAGAGGCGACGGCAAGACGCACAGGTACAAACTCAAGATTGACGTAAAGAAGAACGAGCCCATAATACTTGAGGACAACGTCATCGGCGGCAAGGACTGGCACGGCACCCAGATAATATTCGAGTGTGAGGGAATATACCGGGAGCACAAGCAGTCCGTCCTGGAGTACATCAAGCAGACTGCCATCTCCAACCCATATGCGAACATAATATTCGACGCCCCAACGGGCAGGTACGAGTTCAAGAGGGCCGTAGAGAGGCTGCCCAAGGAGCCAAGGGAGATAAAGCCCCATCTCTACGGTGTTGAGGTGGGAATCCTCCACAGGATGCTGAAGGACACCAAGGCCAGGACTCTTGCAGGCTTCTTCACATCAGAGTTCACGAGGGTCGGCAAGACGGTCGCGACCGAGATAATAAAGAAGGCCAACATACTTAACGACAAGGGAGAACCCTTCCTGATGATATCCCCGAGGAAGCTCAGTGACCAGCAGGTAGTCTCTATCGTAAAGGCTGTCAAGGAAACCAAGCTCATGAGGCCTCCCACGGACTGCCTGTCGCCGCTCGGCCCGGAGCTCGTAAAGGAAGGTCTGAAGAAGGAGCTGAATCCTGAGTTTGTCACTGCTGTCTCGAGGCCGCCGGCTGTTTACAGGGGATGGCCGTTCCAGGTGGAGGTCGGGCTCGCATACGGCGGCTCCATCGCGGATCCCAAGTTCATGCGTTTCGCCAACAGGGTGCCGCTGCTGTATCAGGCGGGGGCATGCTCCATCACCAGGTCCATATCCGGGACCGACTGGAAGAGGTATGGCATACAGTCAGACAAGATGCCCACAGATCCCATAGCGATATTCGTGCACGTCGCATCTGTCTGGGTGCCGTTCACATCAGAATCCAAGGAAGCCATTGCGTCATATCCGATAATAATCAAGGAGATAAAGCTGGGCCTCCAGGAAGCGGCCAGGAAGCTGTCCATCTACCTTTCAGGCGTCAGAAAGGCACAGTATCAGGCCGAGAGGAAGTCCATCTTTGAGAGGTATGCACATGAGACTTCGATTGCAATCTCCGAGCTCACAGGAGAGAAAGTGGAAAGTATTGAAAACGATATAAACGGTCTCGTGAAGAAGAACATCAGAATGATTGAGCTGACTGAGGCCGCCAAGGAAAGGATTGAGAAGAAGACCAAGACCACAATCGGCGATGCTCCAGGCCAGCAGAATGATGCCAAGAAGGAAGGGGCCAAGGAACCCGGGGGAAACGCCAAGTAGAAGGAGTGATGAAATATGCCAGTAACAGAAAAGCCGGTAGAGAGGCTCAAGGAGCTCGGCAAGAAGACACGGAACCAGATAAAGAGCGGCACGAATCCTGAAGTGGAACTTCCCGTGAGAGTGCTTTCCAACATATATTTTGATGAAAAGAACGGCCTTGTAAGGCTTGGGGACAAGGTCTCGAAGAGGTCTTACTTCAATGTCGCCCATACCAGGAAATTCATGCAGACCATGCTTGTGGCCGCGGAATGCAAGAAGATTATCGAGCAGGACGTGACCATATCCATCAGGGATATGTATTACGCGCTGAAGCGCACCATACCAGGCACCAATGAGAACACCGTTGAGGACCAGTCCGAGTCAGACCCCGTAATTGAAGACCTTGAAGCGGCGATGGACACTCTCAGGGAGAGGCTGCATCTTAAGGCCGACAGGAAAGGTTACCTGGCCGGTCCATTGACCGTACAGGACGGGGAAGACACCATTGACGCAACCAAGATGGGCTCATCAGGATGGGGCATACCATCAAACGTGGAACCCGAGAAGATAAAGTTCAAGAAATGCACCGCTAAATACATCCTGGTAATTGAGAAAGATGCCGTCTGGCAGAGGCTGAATGAAGACAAGTACTGGAGAAAGCAGAACTGCTTGATAATAACTGGAAAGGGGCAGCCTGACAGGGGAACCAGAAGAACCATCAACAGGCTGCACAAGGAATTCAATCTTCCCGTCTACGTATGCTGCGATGCTGATGGCTGGGGCATGTACATATACTCGGTGATAAAGCAGGGCTCAATCAACCTCTCATTCCTGTCGGACAGGCTCGGCACGCCTGCGGCG
>CAZPUZ010000058.1:0-4724 GCA_964589875.1 uncultured archaeon | reverse complement strand
GGCTATCCTGGGTATGTCGCCTGTTGCCATGTTGCGCTTGAATACCTGGTTACCGCCGCGGCCGTATATGCAGAGGTCGTTGTCGCCCCTGCAGCCTGACGGGCAGGCCATGAACATGTCATGGCAGTAAAGCGTGGTTTCCCCGCCCTCGGCCTTCTCAATGTTTATCCTGAGATCGTCATGGACGGGCCCCTTGAAGACGAGGTAGCCGTCGCTCCCAATGGCTATGGATTCCATGCCGTTCTCCTGCCTGAGCTGCCCGTAGTCCAGCACCTTGACGGCATTGATCGCGTAAGCAGAGGCAAGGCTCATAGAAAGCACTATAATCACTGTCAGGATTAGCATGAGATTCCTGGCCATGCATTTCAATTGTCAGTTAAATTTAAATATGTTATACCTACCAAGGAGTGACTAATCTCATATCTTTTTATAATATATGCAATAATTTTATGATATGAGAAGCGCAAAACAAAGGCTCATGCAACTCACCGAATTGGGGATACCTGTCAACCTCTACGAGGGGAAAGTCTCACAAGGTGCAGAGCTGATAGCGGTTTATGAAGATGGGCTGGAATATGTTGACGACATGTGCTTTGGCATGGGAGCGCGCAAGAGGATACCATGGAACAGCGAGGAGAAATACGCGGCTCTCAGTTATGCGCTTGGGCTTGAGGGGATATCCGTCGGAGAGCGTGAAAGCATAGACTCGGAATTCCATGTAATTGAGGTCGTGACACGTCTCGGTGAAAGGGAAAGCATCCGCGAAAGGTATTCTGTCCAGCTGCCGTCAAGGAGATATGTAACGGACAAGAACAGCCTGCCGGAAGCATGAAAGGAGGATCTTTTAAATCCGGTAACGTACCATAAAGCGGAGGTGTTTTATGATAATAACGACTTCTGAGGAAATCACGGGCAAGAAGGTAAAGCAGACGCTGGGACTCGTGATGGGCAACACAATCAGGGCCAAACACATAGGCAAGGACATAATGGCGGGGCTGAGGCAGATAGTCGGCGGGGAGCTTAACGAGTACACGGAGATGCTCGCGGAATCCCGCCTTGAAGCTGTCAAGAGGATGGAAGCCGAGGCCAAGAAGCTTGGAGCGGATGCCATAATAGGTGTCAGGTTCACCACGTCATCCGTGATGCAGGCCGCTGCCGAGATACTGGCATACGGGACCGCGGTGAAACTTGCATAGAAACAGGTTGTTTTTCTTTGTTGTTCTTTATTCCCTCATCTTTTCAAGTAGCATCCTTCTTTCCATCCTGGCGACAGTCTTTCGTATTTCCTCCAGCACGTCCGGGTCAGTGGAGATGGAGCTGATGCCCATGTTCACAAGAAGCTCGGCCACGGGAGGCTCGCAGCAGGCCTCGCCTGTAATGGAAACTTCAATCTTCTTCCTCTTGCACTTTATCGCCACGAACTTCACGAGGTCAAGAACACCCTTGTCAACCTCGGAATAAAGCCTGGCCACCTTGGAGTTGTTGCGGTCCACACCCAGGGCCAGTTGCGTCATCGTGCCCAGGTTGATGGAGACGAAGTCCAGCCCCTCTGCGATGAAATCATCAATCTTCAGGGCGGCTGAAGGGGTCTCAACGCTTATGCCCAGCTTTGCCTGAAGCCCGGATTCCCTGATTATGTCCCTGGCCTTCCTCAACTCTTCCGGCGAGGTGACGAACGGGAGTATGATGCCGACATTGCCCATGCCGTTCTCCATGAGCCTCTTTATGGCCATGAGCTCTGCCCGGAACACCTGCTGCTCCATGATGCTCCTCCTCGTGCCGTGCCAGCCCAGCAGGGGATTGGTCTCCTGCAATTCCTCCTGTCCTCCCTCAAGCTCCCTGAACTCGTCTGTCCTGGCGTCCAGGATGCGGTACCATACAGGCTTGGGATAGAACGCCTTGGCTACCTTCTCGATGCCTTCAGTGATAAGCCGGACGAGCTCGCTCTGGTTAATCCTTGCAAGGTAGTACGGGTGCTTGCCGTTCTCGGTCAGTATGTGCTCTGCCTTGAGCAACCCCACGCCGTCGGAGTTGCTGGTCATCTCGCTTGAGAGGTTGCTGCCGGGCGATGATATGTTCACCATTATGTCGGTGGCCGTGAGCTTGTCCGAGTTGGATGTCATTGACGGCAGCGACTGGAATGACTGCCTGGCCTGCTCCCTCTTCTCCGTGTCTGGCAGAAGATGCTGGGGACCAACATCGGTCTTCTCCATGGCACTTATGCTGGGTTCAGGCTGGCTAACGGGCTGCTTTATTTCCGCATACTGCTCAGGCCCGGATTCGGGATTGTCCGTTTTTGCGCTTTTCTGCTGTCCCGGATGGGTGCCATGATATTGCTGCGGGTTTTCGGGACTGGCCTGGACGCCTGCGGAGGTTTGCTGCTGCTCTGCCACGGGCTCGTCAGCGGCCTCTGTTATCTTGCCTGAGTTGCCGTTGACCGTCACCCTCTGCCCCTCGGCAAGGACACTGGTGCCCATATCAGTGGCTGTGACGCATGGGATGCCGAGCTCCCTGCATGTAACCGCGGCATGACACGTGGTGCCGCCGTCATTGGTGACCACGGCAGCCGCCCTGGACATAACGGGAAGCATCTCCTGGGACGTCATGCCTGTGACGAGCACGTCGCCCGCTGAGACCCTGCCGGCCTCTTCGGGCCCTGAAACCACCCTGACTATGCCAGAAGCCTTGCCTGATGAAGCGGGAAGCCCCTCGATTATGGCCTTGCCGGAATAATGGCTGTCCTCTCCTGTGGCAGGCAGCCCCTTCCTTGAAAGGCTCCGTGACTGCAGAAGGAACAAGCGACCCTTCTCAGAGACCCATTCAATGTCCTGGGGAGTCCCGTAATGCTCCTCAACCTTCTTGGCGATGTTAATGAGCCTCAGTATCTCCTGCTCATCAAGGGCTTCGGACTGCACCCTGGACCTGTCAACGTTCTCCTTGACCACTTCGCCTGAAACAGGATTGAGCCTTCTGAGCCATTTCTTCTTGCCCGCCTTCCTCTGGCTGAACTTGCCTGTAATCTTGTTGACCACGTACCTGTCCGGGATTATCAGGCCAAGCGGGAGGGAATCGCCGTAACCCAGCGTGGCCTCAATGACAGCCTCCTCCGGATTGTTGCTGGAGGGATTTATCGTGAACATTATGCCTGACTTGTCAGATTCGACCATCTTCTGTATGACTACGCCGGACTCGAGCATGCCGTCAAAGCCGTTCTTCTTCAGAAAGAATATCATGTGCGGGGAGAACAGGCCGGCCCAGCACCTCTTCACTGCGCCGTAAAGCTGTTCCCTTCCCTGTATGCCAAGGACGAAAGCCAGCTGGCCTGCAAAGCGGGACGACGAGAGAACATCCGATGTCGGGGAGCTCCGGACGGCGACGAAAGCCTGGCCCCTCCCGGCCTTTATCATGTCAAGCGCGGCACCTCCGACACCCTTTATCTCCCTGCCCACGGAGAGCTCCTCATATGCTTCCTTTATCTCGTTCCTGACAAGGTCCGGCAGTGAAGCGCCCATTATCAGGTTGCTTATGTCGTTGGAAGCGTTCCTGAGGTTGCCGATGTCGTCAAGGTTGACTGCCGCTATTATGCCGTTTATCTTGTCGCGCAGGCCGTTGGAGTCCAGGAAGCGGTGATATGCCTTGGCTGTGAGAGCGAAGCCCTGGGGCACGGGAAAGCCGTTCCTTGAGAGTTCCCCGAGGTTTGCTGCCTTGCCCCCCACAAGGTTCGTGTGGTCCCTGTCAAGCTCGGTCAGCCTCCTGACATAAGTGGAACCCCCGTCCGCGCCGTAAGAGCCGCCAGAATTTACCCCCTCAATCATGGGTATTATATGTGTGTTGTATTATAAATTGGTTTGCGGACCAATAATATCCATGAAAAAGAAACCGGCAGCAAAGCCGGACATGACAGAGCAGGAGCTCAAATCGCAGACAAAAGAGAAAGGACGCCCTACAGAGACTGAATTAAGGCATCAAACCCTTAAATGGCTTCCCAAGCTGGAGAAGGAGTTTAGGTCCGTCCGGCCCACCGGCAAGCTGCCCAAGAAGGAATTTGACTCCCTAGTCCGGAACATGAACGCATATGTCAGCGACGCCCACCATTTCCTGGACATGAAGGACTACGTGCGGGCCTTTGAAGCGGTCATCTATGCGTGGGGCATCTATGAGACCGCCCAGAGAGTGGGGATAATAGCAAAATGAACAACGAAGTCCGGACCCTTCACAGCCGGAACTGTTTCATCTCCCTTTCATCCTTTTTACAATCTTATCGTAAACCGCGAACAGCTCTCCAATCTCTTTCATCTTCAGGAAATATAGCTTCTCGGGCGGCCTTGCCTGGTAGTCAAGGAATCCCAGATCATACAGAAGTTTCAGATGCCTGGACGCAAGAGACTCTGTTATGCCTAGCATGTTCCTGATATCATGAACGGAGGTAGGGCCGTTGTTGTGAAGGATATGGAGCATATCCCGCCTTATCTTGGACCTTATCGCCCTGGCGAGCTTTTCATCAGGCATTGTATGAATCTTGTTGTCTTGCCATATATATGCCCGGGGGCATATGTTGGGTTGCTGTGTTGAACAATGCGGAAACTCGTGTACTTATATATGATCCCTTGACCAATAATTCAACGTGCAGATTATGAGGGAGGGGACGGTATGAAGGTCGGTGCAGTCTACAGGAAGTTCTCCGGCAGCGTGACGGATTCCGGCGGATAGCGGCGGGCATACGC
>CAZPUZ010000057.1:0-4765 GCA_964589875.1 uncultured archaeon | reverse complement strand
CAAGATAACCTCAGCGGGCGTGGAATCAGGCGCCGAGCTGTTCCCTATAGTATACTTCAACAAGGAGGCCTTCCTGTCCCAGAGCCCGCAGATATACAAGCAGATGATGGTGGCCGCCGGCTTTGAGAAGGTATACGAGATAGCACCGGTTTTCAGGGCAGAGAAGAGCCACACCACGCGGCACCTCACGGAGTTCACGGGCGTTGACTTTGAGATGGGATTCATCAAGGACATGCATGACGTCATGGACGTCAACGAGGGCATGGTCAAGCACATCATCTCACACCTGCTCAAGACCTGCAAGGAAGAGATGAAGCTCTTCGGCATTGAGCCCAGGGTGCCGGGCAAGATACCCAGGATAAGCATGAAGGAAGCCAAGCAGATGATAGCCAAGAAGGGCAAGAAGCTGGCGGAAGATGATGACATGGATGCCGAAGGCGAGCGCATACTGGGGGAGATAATAAAGGAGAAGCATGGGGAGGAGTTCGTGTTCGTCTACCATTATCCATGGAAGAAGAGGCCCTTCTACCACATGAAGCCCAGCCCTGACGCCGATGTCACATCATCCTTTGACCTCATATGGAACGGCGTGGAGATAGCCACGGGCGCGCAGAGGGAGCACCGCTACGACGTCCTCAAGAAGCAGGGCAAGGAGAAGGGAGTTGACCTGGACCAGATGAAGGACTACGCCGCCATCTTCCGTTTTGGATGCCCGCCGCACGGGGGCACCGGGCTCGGCCTGGACCGGCTGGTGGAATGCCTGCTCAAGCTGGACAACATCAGGGAGGCCATCCTCCTTCCCAGGGACCCGGAAAGGCTGACGCCCTGAGTTCTTCGGACGCAGACCCAGCATGTGCCCAGCGTGCCAGGCAACGCAACCTTTTTACCCCGCTATATACAATAGTTATACTATATGTCAGCAAAGAGGATGAAGGGGCAGATGTTCATAGTTACCATGATATTCCTGCTGGGCCTTGTCTTCATGGTGCAGCAGCTCTTGCTGGGTTACTCGTCGCTTGACATGCCCTCCAACTTCAGAGGCAACGACTACTACCTTGTCAATAATGTCAAGGGAATCCTTGAGCAGTCGCTCTCTTCATCTGTCACCTGCGCCGAGGCCGAGGAGAAGATAGATGAGGTCGTGGTCTTCCTTTCTAGGCACGTCACCGGCGGCTATTCTGTTGACATCTCTTTCAACAGCACACCGAAGGTTGAATGCGCCAACTGGAACAACGAGCCGCCCAACCCGGCCCCGGTGAATGCTGAGATAAGGATACTCAGCGAGAAGTCGGAGCTCAGGGAGAAGTTCGCCATATACAATATGTGAGCCGAACTTATGGCAGATTTATAAGAGGGCGTGGACAAATAAGTATCATGGTTAATCATTCTCAGCCGCGAAAAGGCGCTTTCCAGCTCAGCCTCGGCTTCATAATCGGCGTGGTCTTCGCCATCGTTGTCCTTTCCCTAGCCGTGATATGGATACAGGATTTGATGGGAGGGGTTACAGACATATCCGAGGGGTTGAAGGAGGAAGCCAGCCTCAAGCTTGAGGAGACGTTCCAGGAGACCGACGAGAACTACGCCATATGGCCGACCAGGAAGGAGCTGACGGCAGGCACCAAGCTCGCGGTCAGCGCCGGTCTCAAGAACAACGCCATGGACGGCGAGAGGCACAAGTTCCTTGTGAACATCCAGCCGCAGAGCCTTCCTACAGGAGTGACTGACACGGAGGTTATGTCATGGATAGAGTGGGCCAAACAATCCAAGACCGTGAACCCCAACCAGAACACCAACATACCCATATACATAACCGTGCCCCACGGCGCACAGTCAGGCACCTACATCTTCAGGATAACGGGCTGCTCCGAGTGCTCTGATCCGCGCTGCCCGCCGGGAGGCGGCACCGCAGGCACCATAACATCCAGCATGTGCACCCCTGACAGCGACTATGTCTGGGGCGCTTCCGCCGAGGACTTCATACTGGTCATTGAGTAGGGCCGCCGGTTTCCCAAATTAATTAAGGGAGCGGCCACAATTACTTATTATATGAACACATCGCTGGTATTCGGTATAATATTCGCCATCATAGTCATCGCATTCGTCCTGGTATTCGGCGCGGAGCAGATAACCAACATATTCTGCGTGGGCAACACCGCTCAGGTGAGCAAGGCCGTCAACGACCTGGAGAACGAGGTTGAGAACGTGTACAACCTGGGACAGGGCTCGTCAATGCCTTTCCTGGTCAAGATACCCAAGGACTCTTTGATATGCCTCATCAATTACGACGACCCCAGCCCCATGAACAACTGGAACCCGGACCCGGACATATTTGAGTCAATCAACTATTCTGTCCGCAACAAGGGGCAGAATGTATGGATTGATTACGGCTGCGCCAACGATGAGGGCTACAGGATAAGCCACCTGAGGCTCTCGGAGAACTTCTGCGTGGACACCGGGACCGAACTGTACCTTGAGAACATGGGCAGCTATGTGAGGATTGAGAGGCCGTCATAGGCTGACAGGAGATCAGATGGACGCGTTTCAGGTTTTCAGGTTAGTGCTGGGCCTCATAGCATCATTTTTCCTGCTCTACTTCATGATATACTATTCTACTGTCTATTCCAGCATGCAGGAGGATACCCAGCGCATGATGATAACCGAGAACTTCCGGAAGGCAGTCAATGACGTCTATGCCACGGGCACGTCAATCACATATGACGATTTCTCCAGGCTGGATTTTGACCTGATATTTGACGGCTCCCGGGACCCTGCGGTGCTCAGCTCAAAAACGGGACAGAGCCTCATCAGGAGGACCCTGGTATTCGTCCCGGGCGGCGAGCTGGCGATAAAAAAGGAAAGCATAGACCTTGGATGGCACAGGTTCGGCTTCGTGGAGGCCCTGCCCGAGATGACCATCCTGCTGAACTTCCGGGACTCCAGCCAGGCTGCCAGGGACCTTGCCAGGAGCCTGGTGAGCATGTTCCCTAACACCGTGGGCAGCGAGCCCAGCATACGGTTCGGCTTCTGCAGCGGAGCGGCCGTTGAGAAGCCCTGCGGGGGCGCGTTCTGTGAGGGGTACAGCATAGCGTCCGCCATCAGCGGAGCGGGCTCCATGTCGCCCTGCACGGCCGAACCCGGCCAGTACAGGATAGTCACCATAAGCGGCTCATGCTCCGGCAGCGATGAGGGAGTATGTATTGAGACCCCGGGCGCTCAGGGATACGGCCACGCAACAGTGAACAGCACCTCTTACCTGCACAAGAACCTGCTTGACCTGATGGCGCTGATAGCGGGGAGCGGGGAATCCACCCCCTACGGCCCCATGCATGACAGCCTTTTCCATTACGTCAACAGGGAGTTCGCCCAGGAGCTGGCTTACATGGCCGAGCTGGAGTATCACAGGTCTGCCCTGATTGACACCAAGCTGCCGGCGGGCTCCGAAGCCAAGAAGGATTGCGGGCCTCATTACGATGAATTCCGGGCAGCGATGCAAAGCATAAAGAACATCGCAAGCCAGGAAGGATATTACACCGATGGCATGCTGGTCGCCAGCCTGATGGAGCAGCTTTCTGACGCTTCTGATTCATACACGCAACTGGTGAATCTTGGATGCGAATACCTGGTGGAGCCATGAAAAAGATCCAAAACAAGAGAAACGCAATGAAGGGGCAGAGCCAGATGATGGAGTACCTGCTCATGCTGGTCATCATAGTTGCCGTGATACTGGTCCTGATGCTGTTCCTCACATGGTGGCAGCTCTCCCAGCTCAGGGCCGAGCAGTCAGAGAGCCAGCAGAACAAGGCGCTTAACATGCTGAGCCTGCTGTCAGATTCCCCGTACCTCGTGAAGGAAGACAGCATGATGGACTCGGGCAAGCTGACCGCGCTCGCCATGCTCAGCGACTCCTGCGACATGCTCATGGAGGCGTACGGCCAGGGCTGGCACGCCAATGTCCGGCTGCTGGACGGCAAGCCCGTCACCCCGTGCAGCCAGTCCAACTACCCTGACTGCAACTACTGGGAACTCTGCCCGGAGCAGAGCTCGGGAGGGAGGATAGTGAGGGTGATACCCGTGAACGTGTACCACAACATCGGATACGTGCTCAGCGGCAGCGACGCGGTGCTGCCCAGGACGTATCCCGCGATACTCAACGTGACCGTCTATGTATAGTATATACAATAGTAATGCCAGGGGAATGAAGGCCCAGACCAGCCTTATGCTGATAGTGGTGCTGATACTGGTCTTCATAGGTCTGGCGGTGTTCCTGCTCTCGTTCGCCAGCACGCTGGACCAGCAGGATTACTTCAACCTCTACACCAACAACATGATAATCACCGTGATGAGGTCGGATACAGGATACCATGACTCCAAGTGCAGGCTGGTATCCGACGCTGTTTCCTGCGCCTTTTTCAGCCCCTTTCTTGCCCTCGAGTACGCCCGAGATAGCTTCGCATAAACCTCATCCTCAAGGAGTCGTCTCCTCCTTCTGGCAATGAAAAAGGAAAGCAAGAGCAAGGTGACCTCGGCAACGGCAACGAAAATCAGGTCGGTATACCGTGGGTAAAGAGGATAGGATGTCAGTTTTTCCTTGTCTGGTTTGATAAACTCGATATCCTTCCCGATGGTCTTGACACCTGATTTTGTTGGAAGGAATATCCTCTCCCCCTGCGCTATCTTCTCTCCCTTCTCTACCATCACCGTGAGAGAGCGTGTCTTTATTGTTCTGTAGCTTTTGCTCTTGGGGTCGAAATAGGAGAACAGAACA
>CAZPUZ010000056.1:0-4853 GCA_964589875.1 uncultured archaeon | reverse complement strand
CTGTATCTCGGCGTCGTCAAGCCATATGTTTATGTGCGAGTCAAATGCCCTGAGGGTACCCACGATGTTCTCGCCGTTCTTTGTCTTGACGATTATTTTCTTGTCTGTAGAACTTCCCAATACGTCCAACGGTCTCTGCATCTCAACAACCTCCAAAGAATTTCAAATCAAACAATCTGAATAGTTTAAATAATCTTCAATGGTATTTAAAGATAACCGTCCGTTAATAATTTAAAACCGTTAAGCGAATCAGCTATAAAAGATTCGGGATGCGTTTTATGGCAAGATGGCATACAGTCTCGCGCAGGAAGCCCACCGGCGGCCTGCTGTTGAAGCACGTCAAAAGGAAGAACAAGGACAAGGGTTCGGAATTCCTTGAGACAAGGATAGCCGAAAGAAAGACCAAGGCCAAGAGGATGAAGGGGGGTGGCCAGAAGGACAAGATACTAGCCGCTGATTTCGTCAATGTGTCGGATTCCTCAAGCAAATCCCAGAAGAAGGCCAAGATAATATCTGTGGAGAGCAACCCCGCCAATGTGCACTATGTGAGGAGGAACGTCATCACGAAAGGTGCTGTGGTGAAGACAGAACTCGGCAGCGTAAGGATAACTTCAAGGCCCGGCCAGACAGGCTCCTTGAGCGGCGTGCTACTCAAAGAGCAGAAATGATGCCGCTTCTGCTTCGACAAGATTCTTGAGAATGCCAGTAGTTCATGCCCGGGCTATCTATTGCATTTCAATGGTGCTGAACATCCTGTCAATGACCTGGCCGTTCCTCACGACCTCGGATACCCAGCTATAGCCCCCGTCGTCCCTGATGATGACATACGGCTCCATTATCTCTTCCCCGGAATATCCGCTCTGTGACAGGATGAAGACGGCCTCGATGTCGGCTGATGTGCGCCTGTTTATGAACATGTCCTGGGGCTCGCCGTAGACTGTGTACGAATCCGGATAATCGAAGCTATCGCTGTACGCTATCATGTAACCCGTGAACGTGCCGCCTGACTTAACCGGGATAATCCATGAGAACAGGCTGCCGCCATACTCCTCAAATACGGGCACAGGCTCTCCTGCCTCCCCGCCGGGGAACCTCTGGGTACCCTTCCCGGTAGCGAGCCATTCCGATGCTGACTGCCTGGCTTCTGCGGAATCCGCGAGATCCCACGGGCTTATCCATTCGCCTGTTATGAAATGGTGGCCGGAAGAGCCCGTTTCGGGACCAGTCGGGAGATACCATACAACAAGGGCCGCTATGACAAGAAGCGCTATGGCAGCCGCTGTGAGAGAGTTCTTCTTCTCCATAACAATTATATCAGCGCAAATTTTTAAAAAACCATTCATTTGCTTCGGCTAATGGCTGTGCTCAATGCCTCTGTTGATGACCTCAACCCTCTTGTGCAATTCTCCGAGTTCCTCGGGGATGGGGATGTTGTTGCGCTTGTGGTAGTCATAAACAGCTTCCTTGAGGGCGTCAATGGCCAGTATTGAACAGTGAACCTTGACGTCGGGCAATCCCTCAAGCACGTCAACTATGTCCTGCTTGGATATCTTCATCGCGTCCTGCAGGCTCCTGCCCTTTATCATTTCAGTAAGGACAGAGCTGGTCGCGATTGCAGCTACGCAGCCGAAAGTCTTGACCCTGACGTCCCTTATGATTTCCTTCCCGTCCTCCTTCCCTATCCTCAGGAACATCCACATGAGGTCTCCGCAGCCCGGATTGCCGACTTTGCCCACTGCATCCGGGTTATCCATGTCACCCATGTTGCGGGGGTTCCTGAATATGTCCATCACCTTGCTGCTGTATCCGTAGCTCTTGCTCATTTCATCATCTCCCTTTCCCTGAATTCCGTTTCCGTCATGACCTTGATGCCGTGTCTCTTCAGCAGGGCTGTCGCGACCCCGTCGCCTTCCTTCAGCCTGCTCCTGAAGGTCCCGTCATATATCCTTCCACACCCGCATGCCGGGCTCTTTGACCTGAATACTGCCTCGCTTATGTTGTTGTCCTCTGCGATGGCCAGCACATGACCCGCCCCGCTGATGAACTGTTTAGTGACATCCTCGCCCTTGGCATTGACCACCCTTGCCTTGCCGTTTATCACGTCAATGCCTTCGCCGCCTTGTATCTCCTGAATAGGCCTCGGCGTGGACAGCCCTCCGAGCTGCTCAGGGCAGACGGGTATGGCTTCCCCGTCCTCAACCATCTTCTTGAGGCGGGCATTGCTCTCTGATGCATTCCCGTCGTACCTGCACAGCATCCCTACCAGGCAACCGCTGACCAGTATCATGACGCTTTCCCTCCGAATGGGCTTATCTTCCTGAGCTTCTCAACCACTTCAGGAACTTTCTCTGTCACGTATTTGACCTCTTCCATGGTATTTTCCTTCCCCAGGGACAGCCTGAGAGAGCCGTGGGCGTCCATCTTGCTCAGGCCTATTGATGTCAGGACGTGGCTCGGTGTCAGGCTCTTTGACGAACATGCGCTGCCCGTTGAGGCAGATATGCCTGCCATATCAAGGTGTATGACCAATGACTCCCCCTCTATCCCCCTGAATCCCATGTTGACGTTGTTGGGCAGCCTCGCTGACCTGTGGCCGTTGAGCCTGCTGTCTTCAATATCTGAGAGCTTCATGATGAGCCTGTCCCTCAGCGCTGTTTCCCTCTCAGTCCTGCTGTCCATGTTCCTGCCGGCCATCTCGCTTGCCTTGCCGAAGCCGACGATACCAGGCACGTTCTCTGTGCCGCTGCGACGCCCCGACTCGTGACCACCCCCGGTGCTCTGGGGCTCCAGCCTGACACCGTTCCTCACGTAGAGGCATCCCACACCCTTGGGACCGTATATCTTGTGGGCCGACGCGGAAAGCATGTCAATGTTCATCCTGTCCACGTCAATGGGCACCCTGCCGAAGCTTTGCACGGCATCTGTGTGGAACAGGACGCCTCTGTCATGGCATATCCTGCCTATATCCGCGACAGGCTCAATTGTGCCTATCTCGTTGTTGGCGTGCATTATTGAGACAATCACTGTATTCTTCTTTATCGCGGCCTCAACGTCGGAGGGGGCAACAAGACCCTGCCTGTCAACAGGGAGGTATGTGACCTCAATCCCCTGCATCTCAAGCTGCTTCACGGTGTTGAGCACCGCGTGATGCTCTATCCTGCTGGTGATTATGTGGCTCCCCTTTCCCGCGGCAGAGACCACACCTCTGAGTGCTATGTTGTCTGATTCTGTCCCGCCGGATGTGAATATGACCTCATTGGTCTCTGAACCTATGAGCCGGGCCACTTTCATCCTGCTTTCCTCAACCGCGGCCTTGGCCTCCTGGCCGTGACTGTGTATGGAGGAGGCGTTGCCGAACTTCTCACTGAAGAAGGGGAGCATTGCCTGCACTACTTCGGGGTCTGCCGGCGCCGTGGCCGCATGGTCCATGTATATCCTCTTCATCTCAGTCATGCCTCCTGAAGCATTCCGTGCAGCCCCTGGGAGCATGACCCATCCTCTCGGAAATACTGCATGTTATCCTTCTCTGCTTTGACAGGCTGCACAGGTGTTGGAGCTCCCTCAGAGGGTTGCCGCCGTCCATTATTTTGTCCACTGATTTGGCAATCTCCTTCATCATGCCCTCGTCAAAATTAACCGCCTTCCTGGCCCTTTTGTCCTTGAGATACTGGGACACCGCGGCCTCTGTTATGCCCAGCTTACAGGCGACCTGCTTCTGCTTTAGACCCCTGGCTACCATCATCTTTGAGAACTCCTTCCTGAGCGCGGGTATGATATAGAAGAGCTCAATCTGCTGGGGTACATAGTTCTTCATGTTATTAACTATTGTTAACAGAAACTTAAAAAGGGCACGGTTTCCTTTAGCATACCAAAGAAGCCGTGGCGGGATCACTTTTCCGAAGCCGCTTTGTTCATTTCCTTCAGCAGGTCCTCAAGATCCTTGCCTGTTATGCTGTGGGCAGCTGCTCCCTGTTCAACGGTCTCCATCGCTGCCATGTGGCAGCCTATGCAGTGCAGCCCGTGCCTGAGCATGACCTCGGCCGCCTTTGGGTACTTCTCAACCAGGTCACCCAGGGTCATATCCCTGCTTATCAGGGGCTTCCCTTTCCCCACTTCCTTCTCTTCAGTCATAATAAGAAATCCCCATGAGGGCCAATCCGGTTCTGTCAGTCCTTTACTGTTATGGCTCCCGCGGGGCATGAATTCTCGCAGGCCCTGCAACCAATGCAGTCGCCGGCCTTGACGGGTTCTGCCTTGCCGTCCTTCATCTCAAAGACGTTGACGGGACAGACATTGACGCATGCACCACATCCGGTGCATTTGTTCTTGTCAACAATCGGCTTAGGCATTTTATCACAATGATGAATTCGGGCTTTTCGCTTATAAAGATGACCGGCGCTTTACGTCATTTGCCTTTCAGATCTCAATGCCGTTCTCCCTGAGCAGGGGTATCAGCCTTTCCACCGGAAGGCCTATGACATTGGTGTATGAACCCTCTATGCTTTGTACCAGCCAGTGATGGTCCTGTATCTTGTAGGCGCCTGCCCAGTCCGTGACGTCGGGCTCGCTGACTACCCTGTCAATCTCCCCCTTGGTCAGCTCCCTGAACCTCACCTTGGTCTTCTGGACGTCCGTGAAAACATTCTCCGTCCTTGTATTGATGATGCACAAGCCTGTATAGACTTTCTGTTCCCTGCCTGAGAGCTTCTCCAGCATCTCGCGGGCATGGGTTTTGTTCCTGGGTTTGCCGAGGACCTCGCTGTCCAGGACGACAACTGTGTCAGCGCCTATTACAACCACATGCTCCCTCATGCCCTTGGCCACGGTGGCGGCTTTGAGCATGGCAAGCTTCC
>CAZPUZ010000055.1:0-5087 GCA_964589875.1 uncultured archaeon | reverse complement strand
GAGCAAGAAGCAGGCAGGTGCAAGGTACATATTCCCTGTCAACATGGACAAGCTGCCCAAGGAGGGCAAGGGAACCATAAGGGTGGGCCGCATCGCCGAGACCGACAAGTTCGCATACACGGACGTGCACAATCTGATGATGCACAGCATAGCGGCAGGCGGAACAGGTTCCGGTAAGTCCGTGAGCGCCATGGTGACTGTAGAGGAGTTGCTGAAGAGGAAGGTGCCTGTGATAGTGTTTGACCCGACGGCCCAGTGGACTGCATTCATCAAGGCGGCCAAGGACAAGCGCATGCTTGACCTGTATCCAAAGTTCGGTCTCAAGCCCAGCGATGCACAGTCATTCAAGACCAACCTGTTCATGGTTGATGATGTCAACAAGGCGCCAGACATCAGGGACCACATGAAGCCCGGCGAGATTACGGTGTTCATAATGAGCAAGCTGAAGCCGAGCGAGATGGACACCTACGTGAGGAACACCATATCAAGGATATTCGAGGCGGAACTGCCTGAATCCCCGGACCTCAAGGTGCTCATAATCTACGACGAGGTCCACAGGCTGCTCGCCAAATATGGCGGCAAGGGCGGGTTCGTGGCCCTTGAGAGGGGATGCCGTGAGTTCCGAAAGTGGGGCGTCGGTCTGTTCCTTATATCCCAGGTGCTGTCAGACTTCAAGGGAGCCATAAGGGCCAACATAGCCACTGAGATACAGCTGAGGACTAAGTATGGAGGCGACATCAACAGGGTCAAGGTCAAGTACGGCAACGACTACGCCCAGAGGATACCGAGGCTGACCATAGGAACAGGCCTTGTGCACAACCCCGAGTTCAACAACGGGAAGCCCTGGTTCGTGAACTTCAGGCCGCTGCTTCATGACACCGGTAGGCTGACCCAGCAGGAGCTTGATGCGTACTTCAAGGTGAGGGACGCCATTGACGAGGTGGACAAGAAGCTCGCTGAACTCAAGAAGGCCGGTAAAGATACATATGACATAGAACTAGAATTAAATATGGCCAAGGATAAGCTCAAGCAGGGATTGTTCAAGATGGCTCAGACTTACCTTGATGGTGTCAAGGACAGGGTCAAGAAGATAGGAGGATAGCATGCCAAGGAAGAAGAAGCAGGAAGAGAATTTCTCGGATATGAGCGTGGACGAGCTCCAGGACAGATGGAAGCAGATAAAGGAGCTTCTGGACAGCTTGGAGGACGACTACAGGAACGCTGAGATATCCGAGGACGCCTATAAGGAAGCCAAGGAGAAGAATACCCAGAAGTTCAACGAGCTTACAGAGATTCTGAAAGGCTGGGGAATAACCGCAGACCAGCTCACTGCCGCTCCCGAAGGAGGCGAGGAAAAAAAGGAAGGAGGGAACGAAGGCAAGAAAGGCGGGAAACCTGCGGGTGATACCGGCAAGAAAGAAAAGGAAAACCCCCCGGAGAAGCCGGCTTCTTCCGGCAAGACAGAGCAACCTGAACCTTCTGGTCCACCGGCGGCATCTCCCGCAGCTGCAGGAGTGTCCATGGATGTCATTGAGACCAAGATAGACGCCAAGATGGAGAAGCTCAAGGCCAACCTTGACGTGATAAAGGAGACCGGGACGGCACAATCTGAGAGGATGCAGATGATGTCCGAGTCAATAGGCGAGCTGAAGTCCCAGGGTACCCACAGGGAGGGCGTGCTCAGTGACCTGCAGAGCAAATTTGACACATTAGAGGAACAGCTCAAGGAAATCAACCCCAACAAATACAACAAGGAGCTGGAGAAGAGGGACAAGACCTCGGAGCAGCAGGACATGAGGCTGGAGAAGCTGGAGGTCAAGTCCACCCAGATGGCCCAGACCGTTGGTGAGATAAAGAAGCTGCTTGAGAGCATTGGCGGCCTTGAGAACGTGGCTGCCATAAGTAAGGAGGTAGGAAAGAAGCTGGAACAGGTGAACCAGAGATTCAAGGACCTGTCGCAGCTGGGCTCCAAAATTGAGAGGATGTACACAGACCTGAACAAAAGGATGGAGGACTTTGCAATCTACAAGTCCAAGCAGGAGAACCTTGAAGCGCTGAGCAAGGATCTTGTGAGGAGCGTGGATACCATATCAACAAGGATGGACGACTATGTCACCCTGGAGAACTTTGACAGCCTGAAGAAGAACATATCAGACGTTGACCTGAAAATCAGCACCCTGAAGGAGATGATTGACAAGCTGATACCCATAGCCAAGATGAAGATACCGCAGCCGATAAAGGACCTCCAGGAGGAGCAGGAAGCGATAAAGACCATGCTCCAGTCAATGGACGAGGAATATCAGGCAGGCAACCTTGAGAAGGACAAATACGAGGCCATACACAAGAAGAACGCAGAGAAGCTCTCGGGCATCCAGGGAAGGCTGAAGAGTGAGTGGCAGCGCTTTGAGCGGATGGTGACCGGCGCCTCAAAGTCAGCGAATATCGCACAGTCTGGCGGCTCACCATCTGGCCAGAAAACCAAGCCGGCGCAAGAAAACCCGGTACAGCAATCTCCGAAAGAAGAAGGCGGCAATGAGACCAAGCCGGCGGCCAAACCCGCCGGAAAAGGCAAGCCCATACAGCCTGAATCCCAGAAGCCGGCGGAAACCCCTGCTGAAGAGACAACATCCGAGGAAGCCACGAAAGGAAAACAGCCCGCCGGGGAAGAAGAGCAGGTCATCACAAAGAAGATGAAGCATGTGATGAATACGGGCTCTTTTGATGGGCTCAAAAAAATGGGAAAAAATAAGGAAGACAAGCCCGCTAGGAACGACGACAAGAAGACTGCCGGGGGAAAGAAAGCCGCGCCTACAGAGACCAGAAAGGAAGGCAACCCAAAGGTGGTCGCGGCAAAGACCGCTCCCGTGCAGTCCAAGACGGCAGGAAAGCCGAAGCCGGCCAAGACAAAAGCCGCGTTACCGGCGGCAGGAAAAAAGGGCACAAAAGGCAAGAAAAATACAAAAACCACATTCAAAACCGATGCCGATCCCTTGAAGAAGGAAGTAGCCAAGGAAAAGCCCAAGCAGAAGACAGAGGCTTTGGACAAGCAGACCATGATGGAGGCCCTTGAGGACTCCTTCAAGAAGGGACACATAAGCAAGGAGGCTTACGAGAGTACCAAGAAGATACTGGAAGCGGTGTAGGGGGAAAATGGACGCGTTAGTAAAGAGGATATGCTGTTCAGGGACAATAATGATAATCGTAGCTCTGCTTCTGTCGGGCTGGGGAGTTACTGACGACGCACCCGAATGGTGGAACATCTCGTGGCACCACAGATTTGCGGTTGAGATAAACATGTCCGCCCAGAACAGGACATTTTGGCCGGTTGAGTTGGAGGTGAATTTCACCTCTCTGCTGAGCCAGTCATCGGCCGGGGGGAACTTTGACAACAACAGCGTAAGGGTAGTTGAGTACAATTCAACCGGGAGCATATTGAGGGAGGTATCCAGCCAGTTTGAACCTAATGATGAATATGACGAGTCAACTAACGCTGCAGGAACGGTCATATTCATGCTCAATGGTACCTCACTGGCCAATACCAACCGATCCTATTATATCTATTACGATGTTGAGCAGAATGGAGTAAAAGAGGCACCATCATATTCCAGCCAAATAACATATGCATGGGACGGCCAGATAGCCAACATCAACACCTCGTACTTTGAGATTTATATTGACACCAACAGGAGCGAGAACACGTCGGGTATTAGCAAGATATGGACCCCTCTTGCCCCCATGTCAGCTGATTCCAACGAAAGGACCGTTGAATCTATTGAATTCACCAATCCGGCTGGCAACCTGACATTTGACCTGAGAGGCAACTTCTCAATCCGTTATGGTCCTGTGAGGACCACGATAACACAGCGGGGACCTGAGATAGCTTTCGGTAACGTTTCAAACCAGACAGGCTCGGGTTGGATAACGAAGAGATACTACATATACAATGCGACAGGCGACCAACAAAATGGTGGATGGCTCAAGGTTGAATACGTGCTGGAGAATATGGGAGGGTCCGCAATAAACAGAAGCGCTTCGCTTGCAGGCGCCCTGGCCATAGATACCGAAAGGACGTTCCTTTCCGGTTCAACTATCACCACGTATCAGGACGATCCCAATTTCCCATCCAATGCATTCTCAATAACCAATTTCGGCCAGTTCGCCGGCGTAATAAGCCTGAATCAGAACGGAGCCAACTTCTCGGCACAGGCTCTGGAATGGAGGATAGGTGTAAACTTCTCGCAGACCACTATCAATCCCGGCGACAGCATAAACCAGACAACTGTCCTCTATTTTGGCGACCAGGCAGGCTCCAGCCAGACAGACTTCAGCCAGGATGTCGTCCCGGGCTTCAGGGACCCGCTGATAATAAGGCAGGATGGCCCAGAATCCATGTGGATAGGTGTGAACATGTCAACCAGCCATGAAGTTTATAACAGGAACGAGACCATGGTGATAAAGGCCAACGCAAGCATACTGTATGACGTGTACGATTTGGTGGATTTCGTCAATGCCAGCCTTGACATGGGCACCGCCGGCTCGGGCGACGACGTCACTGTTGTCCTTTACGATGACGGGGCACACAACGACAGCGCGGCCGGCGACGAACTCTTTGCAAACACATTTCATATTGCTGACCATTACACTGTGGGTACGTGGAACATCACGTACAGCATGTTCTCTCAGGACGTGACCCTGCTCAACCAGTCAGTCAAGACCGTGGACGTGACCAACCAATACACCATAATCACGACCGTCCTCAATCCCTTCCAGCTGACAAACGAGCAGATGAACGCCACAATACATATCTACAACTACAGGTCTGACACCAACATCACTAACTCCAGCGGGGACGTCAATATAACCTGCAGGTACAATACAACGCTCATAACCACTTACAATCTCAGCGAGACAAACGAAGGTGAATACTTCTTCCAGTTCCTGGCCCCTAGTCAGATAGGTTCCTACTACCTCAACTGTTCCGGCTACAGGAACAACAATACCGGATGGGACACTGACAGCTTTGATATTGAGGAAGCCATAACGAAACTGATGGTGAACACCTCATTGGTTTCGTACGGCTCCCGCGG
>CAZPUZ010000054.1:0-5116 GCA_964589875.1 uncultured archaeon | reverse complement strand
TGATGTTTTCCCTGGACCTTATCTGGAATATATGGAAGAGCACCGGCCGGGGATAGTTGGCACCGAAGGAAGCCTTAAATAAAAACAAGGAGAAAGATAGTGTATGTCGCTGTACAAACCGCATGACATTGAGAAAGCGGTCGCAGGCAGATGGAAGCGTGAAAGCACCTACGCCAGGGTCAGGAAGGCCTTTTCCGGAAAGAAGCCGTTCTTCTTCATGGACGGCCCGCCCTACGCCACCGCCTCCATACACCTGGGCACGGCATGGAACAAGATAATCAAGGACGCCTATATCAGGTTCTGGCGCATGCAGGGCTTCAATGTCTGGGACCAGCCGGGGTTTGACACTCACGGGACGCCCATTGAGGTCCAGGTTGAGAAAACGCTCGGATTCTCGTCCAAGAAGGACATAGAATCCTACGGTACAGGCAAGTTCATCAGGAAATGCAGGCAGTATGCCACCAAGTACATAGATGTCATGAGCAAGCAGTTTGCCGACCTTGGAGTGTGGATGGACTGGCAAAAGCCGTACCTGACGCTGGACAACCGCTACATAGAAGGTGCCGGTTCACGTTCAAGCAGGCGTTTGACAACAAGAGGCTCTACAAGGGCAGCTATCCCGTCCATGTGTGCACCCGCTGCGAGACCGTCGTGGCTTACAACGAGATTGAGCACCAGACGGTTGCTGACAAGTCAGTATATGTTAAGTTTCCGTTAAAAGGGAAAGACAAAGAATATCTGGTGATATGGACCACCACGCCGTGGACGCTGCCGGCCAACACGGGTGTCATGGTGCATCCGGATTTTGATTACGCCTACGTGAAGGTTGACATGACAGGCGAGACCCTTATCGTGGCGAAGGAGCTCGCTGACAAGCTGATGACAGAGGTGGTGGAGACCGGCAACTACAAGATTGCAAAGAAAGTAAAGGGGAAGAAGCTTGAAGGCATTGAATATGAGCACCCGCTGAAGGATCTCGTGCCCGCGCTCCGGGACCTTAAGAAGGCGCACCGCGTGGTGACCTCCTCAAGATTCGTCAACCTTGAGGCAGGCACCGGCCTGGTCCATACAGCTCCGGGTCACGGCTCAGAAGACTGGCAGGTGGGCAGGGAGAAGGGTCTTCCCGCCATATCGCCGGTGAACCTTGACGGCACATTCAAGGCGGAGGCCGGGGAATGGCTGGAGAGGAAATACGTTAAGGACTGCGACTCCTTGATAATACAGAAGCTGTCCGAGAGGAACGTCCTAGTGGGGACTGAGAATACCTCCCATGAATATCCCATGTGCTGGAGATGCCAGACGCCCCTGCTGTTCCTGAATGTGCCTCAGTGGTTCTTCAGGGTCAATGACATCAAGCAGAAGCTGCTGGACGAGAACGCCAGGGTGAAATGGGTTCCAAAATGGGCCGGGCAGAGGTTCAACGACTGGCTGGACAACCTTGACGACTGGCCGGTGTCCAGGCAGCGGTACTGGGGCATCCCCCTGCCAATCTGGGAGTGCAAAAACGGGAATTGCAACCATATTGAGGTCATCGGCTCGTTTGATGAGCTGAAGAAGAAGGGCGGCCTGATGAATGAGATAGATTTCCACAGGCCCGAGATTGACAAGGTCAGGCTGAAGTGCGAGAAGTGCGGCGGCACGATGGAAAGGGTGCCGGACGTTCTTGACGTGTGGTTTGATTCCGGCGTATCCACATGGGCTTCGCTTGGCTATCCCCGGGAAAAGAAGGCCTTTGACAGCAAGTGGCCCTCTGACTTCCAGGTTGAGGGGCCGGACCAGTTCAGGGGGTGGTGGAACTCGCAGATGATTACCAGCTACCTGACGTTCAGGAAGGCGCCCTTCAGGAACGTGCTGCTTCATGGGTTCGTCCTGGACGCCAAGGGACTCAAGATGTCCAAATCCAAGGGCAACGTGGTCACGCCCGAGGAAGTGGTCGGGAAATACGGGCGCGATGTCTTCAGGTTCTACCTTCTCAGCTCTCCTGTATGGGGAGACTTCTACTTCAACTGGGAGAACGTCAGGGAGACAGCGAGGATGTTCAACGTTCTCTGGAACACCTATGAGTTCGTCAGGACCTATGGAGGCAGGAAGCCTGCAGGGCCCGGAGGAGAGCTGAAAAAGGAGGACAAATGGATAATAAGCAGGATGAACTCCCTCATGCTTCTGGGAGCAGAGAAGGGAAAGGCATATGAGATACATGACTTTGTCAGGGCCCTTTATGATTTCATACTCAATGACCTCTCGCGGTGGTATATCAAGATAATCAGGGACAGGGTGTCGCCATGGCACAAGGGAAGCGACAAGCAGCCGGCCCGGTACACGCTTCATTACGTCCTTGAGAGGCTTGCCGTGTTACTTGCTCCTGTGAGCCCCTTCATATCGGAAAGCATATGGACAGACCTTTACGGCAGGGGCAGCGTGCATCTTGAGTCATGGCCGAAAGCGGACAAGGAAAAGATTGACGCGAAGCTGGAGAAGAACATGGAATCAGCCAAGCAGATATTTGAGGCCGCCACGGCCAGGAGGCAGGAAAAAGGAATCAAGCTGAGATGGCCGCTCAGCGGGATGACTGTGGCAGGCGATACCGCGTCAATCGTTGCGGCCAGGAACCTCAAGGGCATATTGTGCGGGCTTACCAACGTCAGAGACATAAAGACTGCGAGAGGCAAGGAGCTTTCAGTGAAGCTGGGGGATGTGCTTATGGACGAGGCCTTCCTCAGGGAGCTCGTCAGGAAGACCCAGGCGCTCCGCAAGCAGGCCGGCCTCATGGTGCATGACCAGATATCGCTCAGGATAGAAGCTGACAAGGCGTCCGAGGACATACTGAGACCCAAGGAGCAGGAGATTCTCAGGGGCACGGGCTCCAGGAAGCTGGAGTTCGGCACGGTTGAATCCCCCAAGGGCGAGCTGGTTTTTGACAACAGGACGGTCAGGATAGGTTTCTCAAAGGCCTGATTCTTTAATACCTGAATACAAAATCCTATTATGGAACTTCCTTACATCACGCCGGACCTTCCCGGCACCGGCGGCAGCATCAAGGAGAAACCCGGCTATTTCATCGTGGAAGAACTGCCACTGTATCTCCCCAGCGGCAAAGGGGACCATCTTTATGTTAATATAGTCAAGGAAGGCATGACAACGCTTGAGCTCCATACCAGGCTGTGCGAGATTCTGGGAAAGAGGCCCGAGGAGATAGGTTACGCGGGCCTGAAAGACAAGAAGGCCAGGACATTCCAGACATTCAGCGTGTATGACAGCCAGCACATACTGGATAATTCCATAAAGGGCATCGTTGAGAAGCAGGCGGGAGTCAGGGTGTTTGACGTGAGGAGGCATGAGAACAAGCTGAGGCCGGGCCATCTGCGCGGGAACAAGTTTATAGTGAAGATAACAGGCGTTGACGCGGATGAAGCTGCGGAAAAGGCCAGGAGGATAGCGAGCAGGATAGAAACCACCGGCGTCCCCAACTACTACGGACCGCAGCGTTTCGGCGCCTCCGGTGACAACCATTTCAGGGGCAGGGATATTGTCCTGGGCGAATCTTCCGTGAAGCAGAGATGGAAGAGGCGATTCCTTGTGGCTGCCTACCAGAGCCACCTCTGCAACAGGTATCTGGCTTCCAGGATGGATATGGGCGATCTCAAGAACATGCTTGATGGTGACGTGGCCAAGAAGTACGACACTGGGGGCATATTCATGGTCAACGACCTTGACAGGGAGCAGAAAAGGTATGAGGACCATGAGATAAGCTTCACCGCGCCGATATACGGCTCCAGGATGAAGCAGGCAACCGGCCCGTCAGGCGAGCTGGAGTCTGCTGTGCTGGAGAACGAAGGCGTGAGCTTGGAGCAGCTGGGTAAGGCCGGCGCCGGCGGCACTCGGAGGCTGGGCAGGCTTCTGGTCAGTGACATCAGGATAAAGCCTCTCAAGCAGTCTGTCAGGATATCATTCTCTCTGCCGAAGGGCGCCTACGCAACGACAGTTCTAAGGGAGTTCATGAAGAACGGATGATAGAATGGCAACCAAAACAATTGTCGTCAACGACAGTTTCCAGAAGGGATACGCATACCAGCTCACAGAGCCCATGGGCAGGCGCTTACCTGAAGAGGACCAGAGGCAGATAAAGCGCTGGAAGGCAATAAGAAGGCATGTGGGTGCGGTGAAAAAGAACTGCCGGAAAGGCGACTTCAGCTGCAGGCCCAGACAGCGCAAGACCCTCCTGCACCGGGTATACGATAGCAGGAAGATGTGACGCTCAGAAGTCTCCAAGGCTTTTCTGGGACCTGGGTACTTTCTTTTCTGTTCCCCCGTATTCCAGTCCCGATACCATTATGCCGACCCGCCTCAGCTCCTTCTTTGGATTGTCGCGGAGGTATTTCTCTAGAAGCGCTTTTGCTGTGACTGCGGACTTGGTGATGTTGTCCCGGGAACCAGCTGTCTCGCTCCTGGTCTGCATGTCCAGCGTGGTATCAATCGCTATTATGGAAATCGTTTTGAACGTGACTCCCTTTTTCTCAATCCTCTTCTGGAGCTCTGCGGAAAGGTCCATGAGCTTGCTGAATATGCAATCCAAATCCCTGGAATCCTCTTTCAGCGTGCCTATCCTTGAAAGCTGCTTGGCTTTCTGCTCCTCCACGGGGGAGTCGTCCTCCCCTTTCGCTTTCTTTACCAGAACGGATGCCTTGTTGGGTCCGAACACGCTTTCAAGCCTTGCATGCCCGGCATTCGCTAGCTGCCTTCCAGTCTTAATCCCGAGCCTGGCCAGTTCTTCGGCGGTTTTGGGTCCGATGCCATGGATGTCAGTGACTGCCATGCCGCCGATAAAGCTCTTCACCCTGCCGGGTTCAATGACTGTTATCCCGTCAGGCTTGTTCTGTCCGGACGCCATCTTGGCGACCAGCTTGTTGGGACCAATCCCCACCGAGCACGTCAACCTTTCCTTTTTTCGGATATCGGACTTTATATCTTCTGCTATGGACCTCGCTTTTTTCAGGCTGTTTCCTGATTCAGCTGTAACGTCCAGATAGGCTTCGTCTATGCTGACCTGCTGAAGAACGTCTCCGTGACGCTCTATTATTCTCATAATCCTGTCTGATATATCCCTGTAATGATCTAT
>CAZPUZ010000053.1:0-5138 GCA_964589875.1 uncultured archaeon | reverse complement strand
TGGAGAAGATGGCTAAAAGGATGGGGATTAACGCGGTCCCTGTTGAAGCCAGTGAGGTCATAATAAAGTCAGGCGAACGGGAAATTGTGATTTCCAATCCCCAGGTATCCAGAGTGAACATGATGGGACAGGATACATGGCAGATTACCGGTGAAGCTTCGGAAAGGGAAGCGGCGAATTACAGCGAAGAGGACATCAAGACCGTGGCAAACCAGACAGGTACAGGCCTTGATGCGGCAGAAAACGCGCTCAAGGAGACCGGCGGGGACCTGGCTGAGGCCATAATGAAGCTGAAAGAGGGCTCAGGTTGAAAGCATGGAAGCCAGGGAACTCCAGAAAATCGCAGCGGAGATAGTTGACATACTTGACAACAAGTTCAATGTGACCCGCGATGACCAGCTTAACTTCACTCAGATGGTTGAGGAAATCGGGGAGCTGGCCAAGGAGATAAACCTCCCCAGGCTCAGGTCAAGGCAGCCGGAGCGCAAGAACCTGGAAGGAGAGTTTGCGGACATATTCTTTCTTCTGAGCAAGATGGCACACATGAAAGGAATTGATCTGGAAGAAGCTGTGCTGAACAAACTTAAGGTATTGCATGAGAGGCACAATCTGGACTGAAACTACCGCTTTTCAAGCCCCTTCAGCTCACTGCCTTTCATGAAGCTTCTGAGAACGCCGGGGAGCTCTTCAATCTTTACCCGGATTTGGTTCATGCTGTCCCTGTCCCTCACAGTGACGTCGCTGTTCTTCATTGAGTCATAGTCAATGGTTATGCCGGCCGCCACCCCGACCTCGTCTATTCTCCTGTACCTGCGGCCTATGCTGCCGCTCTCGTCATAGAACACAGAAAACCCGGAGTCCTCCAGAACCTTCTGAACCTCGCGCGCCTTCTCAGGGAGTCCGTCCTTTTTCACCAGCGGGAAGACTCCTGCGTCAAAAGGAGACACCAGACGCGGAAAAATGAGCACAGAGCGGGTGTCCTTGCCCACCTTCTCCTCCCTGTATGCCAGCTCAAGGAGGGCGTATATGTTCCTGTCAACCCCGAAGCTGAGCTCCAGCACATGGGGCAGGACCTTCTTGCCGTCAGCGTCAACCACCATGCTCTGACCCGACACCTCCTGGTGGCCTTTCAGGTCATGATCTGTCCTGTAATGGCATCCAGCACATTCCTTCCAGCCGCCCAGGCTGGGGAGGTCAATCTCTATATCCCAATGGTGCTTGTTGTAGAAGGCCTTCTCCTCGTCGGACAGCTGCCTGAACCTGAACCTGTTGCCCGGCAATCTGAGACGGTCAAGATAGAACTGCTGGATCCTGGCCATGTGGTACACATAGAAACGCGGAAGCTTCATTTTCTTCACGGCATCTTCACATGTGATGCTGAGGATCTTGCCGCCCTTCCTGGAGTCGACAGGGAACAGCCTGAGCCTGTATCCCTTCACCTCGTCAAACCTCGGATGCTCCCCCATTGTGTCCGGGTCAAAGAATATCTGCAACTCTGCCTGCGTGAACTCCCGCATCCTAATGAGGGCGTTTCTCGGCGCTATCTCGTTCCTGAAGGCCTTGCCGACAATGGCAAGCCCCATTGGCAGCCGCTTCCTCAGTGCCTCATACTCCTGCCTGAAGTTCACGTAGGCTCCCTGGGCAGTTTCTCCTGTGAGATAGCATACCTGAACATCCTTGCCTGCACCCACCTTCATAGGAAAGAGCATGTTGAAGACACCTGTGCTCTCAAGCTGGCCCCTGCATTTGGGACACTTGATTTTATGCTTCGATATCAGATTGGTCATCTCTTCTGGTGTGAGGCCCTCGAAGTTTTCCTTGAGCTCGGCCTCAAGTATGTGGTCCGCCCTCTCCGTGTTTCCACACTTGCCGCACTTCACTACCGGGTCAACGAAATGCTGAAGATGACCAGAGGCTCTGAAAACAGCCTCCGGCATTATCACGGATGCCTGGATTTCATAGAAATTGTCATCCAACCCCAGGAAGAAGCGTCTCCATTCACTTTCCCACTTGCGCTTGAGCATGCTTCCGAGGTGGGCATAATCATAGAAACCCGAGACATTCCCATGTATAAGAGAGCTTTGCCAGAAAAACCCCCTCCTCTTTGCCAACTCTATTATCTCGCCGGAACTGGTCATGTGGTTATATTATATGCTGATTTTAAATAATGTTTATGGCCGCGAGGAAGAGACCGGGCCTCCTTTTAAGGGCGGACCTTCACATGCACACAATCTTCTCCAGCGACAGCAGCATCACCCCGGAACAGCTTATCAGGCAGGCCGGGGAAAGAAGCCTGGATGTTGTAGGAGTCACGGACCACAACACGACAAAGGGAGGGACTGTGACAAAACGATTGGCAAAAACCATGATGCCAGGGTTGCTTGTTCTGGTAGGCCAGGAGATAAAGACCAACTCGGGCGAGATTATTGTTTTCGGTGTCAGGCAGACGCTTCCAAAAAACAGGCCGCTTCTTGAGACCATAAAGAGCGCCAAAGGCAAGGGAGGCTTCATAGTGGTCCCCCATCCTTTTGACATGATGCGCAGAGGCATTGGCAGGGGCAACCTTCTGCGGATAATGGACAATATTGACGCTGTTGAGGTGCTCAACTCAAAGACAATATTCGGCCGGTTCAACAGAAAGGCCCGGCAGTTCTGCGACAAACATGGTCTGCCCATGGTGGCGGGCTCGGATGCCCATATGCGGCAGTACATCGGAACCTGCTATACTGAGATAGACAGCATGAAGAAGGAAAGCGGGATATACGAAGCAATCCGGGAAGGCAAGACGAGATGTGCGGGATGCGCAGTGGGGCTGAGAGGGGCCGGGATAAGGGCGAGGATAAGCAAGACGGTCAGAAAATTCAGAAGATAGCGCGTTCACTTCTCGCCGACGCAGCCAATGACCCTTCCCCACCTGTTTGCCGGCCTGTTTGAATAATTCAGCCTTACCCACCATGGCCTGGCGGGATTGACTATGCCCTTTCTTATCATGCGCCTGGACCTTAGCGTTATCGGGGTGAATAGGAAGAACAATGAGAAGAACAGCTCCCCACCGACTATGTTTCCGGGCCTGAGATTTGATCTCTCCATCCTCTCTATGAGTTCTCTTCTGGTGTACGGATATTCGTTGCCGTATATCCAGCAGCCCAGGCTTTCTGCCATCTTCTTGCCTAGCCTGTAGAACGGGTTCTTCATGTGGGGTACGATTATCAGGACCTTGCCGCCCTTCTTGGCGGCACGCGCATGGATGTCAACGATTTCCTGCCTCTTTGGATGGAGGAAGTGCTCAACAACACCCTCGGAATGGACGAGGTCATACTTGTTGGTCTCGGAGAAGTCAAAGATGTCCTGATGCACGATCTCGGCATCTATCCCCAGCCTCTCGGTGTTCATCTTCACCAGCTCAAGGGCCTGCTTGGAGTAATCAACAAAGGTCACCTTGGCGCCGCGCAGGGCCATTATGGTTGTGTTTATGCCTGTGCCGCAGCCGAATTCCAGGACCTTCTTGCCCTTGAAATCGTATCCGGGCAGCAGGTTTTCGTAGTTCTTCCATGTATATGGCTCCCTGCCTTTCTGTAAGTCAACGTCTTTCAGGTTGTCCCATATGCTTGACCAGTCAGATTCCGCCATGTCAATTATTGCAAGCCGTGCTTTTTAATTCTTTGCCAGCCGCCTGTAGACTGAATCCAGCCTTTTCACGGTCTTTGCTATTGAATATGATTCGGAATGCTTCCTTGCGCTTGCTGACATGGCTTTCCTCGGGTTTCTCCCGGCAATCAACAGGATCTTCCCCACGAGCCCCCCGCTGTCCCCTGCACGGAAGAGCAATCCGTTCCTGCTGTTCACTATCTCGGGTATGGCTCCCGCATCGGCACCGATGACCGGCAGGCCGGAAGCCATGGCCTCAAGGAGTACTATGCCCTCTGTCTCCACGGGGGAAGCCGTTACAAATACGTCAGAGCTTGCGTACAGTGTGGGAAGCTCGTTGTCTGGTACGAAACCAATAAAACCTACATGGTCATCCAGACCCAATTCCTTTGCGGCCCTGTGAAGCCTTTGGAGTTCTGGGCCTTTGCCCGCAACGACTAACCTGAAATCCAATCCCTTGCCCTTTAACCCGCGTGCGGCATCGAGCAGAGTATCAATCCTCTTCTCCCTGGTTATCCTGCCCACGTGGAGAAGCAGCAATTTCCTGCCCTTGAGCAAGCGCTTCCTTAGGCCGGCACTCCTCTTGCCGGGCCTGAATAGCGACGTGTCCACACCGTTGCTTATGACCTTTATCCTGCTCTTACAGCCTATTGACTCCAGCCATTTTCTTGTCACCTCACTCGGGGCGATGACCATGTCGCATCTGTTGTACATCCATGCCATGTACTTCAGACTCAGACGGGAAAGAACCCTCCTCAGAGGGTCTACCCTGCCAAGCACGGGAACATAATGCACATAATCTGAGAGCGGTGTGTCAAACGTTCCCACGACAGGAATGTTCAGCCTTTTTGCAGCCCTGAGGGCAGCTAAGGAGAAGCCGACAGAACTCCTGACATGTATTATGTCCAGGCTTATCCTGCCCAGTTTGTCAAGTGTTCCCCTTGATGGCACAAAGAAACGATACTCTGGGTATGTGGGTAGTTTCATGCCTTTGAACCGGATCACGGGAATGCCTGAGTATTGCGCCGGACCTTCGCCGACGGTGAAGATACTTATCTCATGGTCCTTTGAGAGCAGCCTGGCTGAATTGCATATTGCGGTCACGACACCGTTCACCTGGGGCAGGAAGCTCTCCGTGAAGATGCCTATCCTCATACTATCTCTGAGAAGGAAATCATTTATATAAGAGGGCTCAGCCCAAAAAATATAGTATGCTCGGCATGCTAGTGTTCGCTTTGATACTGGCCGTGACTATAGGGTTCTCGGGGATGTCCCACAGGTTTGAGTCGGGGCTGAAGAAGGAGGTTCTGTCGCCCCTTTTCTCATACCCTCTGGTTTCCGTGCTCATACCCACATACAAGTCAGAGGAAACCATAGCAAAGACCCTTAAGTCAATAAGGGAATCAGACTATCCATCAAAAGAGGTTATAGTGGTCAACGACTCTGATGACGGCACTCCTGAGATAGCCCGCAGGTTCGGTGCTATGGTT
>CAZPUZ010000052.1:0-5220 GCA_964589875.1 uncultured archaeon | reverse complement strand
CTCATAACGTTTGGGCTTGCGCTTGTGGTGCTGCTTGCCTCCCTCGCCGTGCAGAGGTGGGCATGCATCGGATACTGGAAGACCATGGCGGCTGTGGGGGTAATCCTCTGCGCTGCCAACACAGCCATGCTCCCCATAGTGACCTTTGAGCCGTTGCTTATGGTGCTTGCCTTCTGGGGCTTGTGGACGTTAATATTCTATCTGCTGAGCCGCTCTGACATGATAACCGCCCATCTTAGCCACATGCCGAAGCTGCTGTCCGGGCAGAACCAGTTGCTTCTGTCAGCCCACTTCTTTGATGCGTCTGCTACTTTCGTGGCCCTGGCGTTCTTTGGTTACTGGGAGCAGCACGTGGTGCCCAACATATTCATACCCATCACAGGACCCGCTGTCATGTTCTTATTGAAGGCTGTCGTGGTCCTGCCCGTCCTCTGGTTAATAGACAGATACGGGGAGCCCGGCAGCTTCAACAACTTCCTCAAGGTGGTCGTGCTGATACTTGGCCTCGCGCCGGGATTGCGGGATGTCCTGAGGCTCATGGCTATGGTATAGAGTAATGCTAACAATTAACCCTTTACAAGTGGCAACAAGTGATAGTTTTATAAAGCTTTTGGGTATTATTTACTCATCCCCCCAACAGGCGCCGCACTGCTTTGCCGGCAACGGCTTAGCGGCTCCACCTTCGGGTGGAGGGCGCCTGTCATGCTCATAAAAGGCGCGATTTGCGCATTGCGATTCGTGCCTAGCATGTCCCGTGATATTCCTCCGGGGGAAGCATCTTCTCCGGGGGGAGTCGTAGCGGCTACCCAAATGTATCATGCTTACAAACATACATAAGTCACCAAACGGGCTTTCCTCTGGACTGTCCGTAATAAGTGAAGAAAGGTTCGGCCAAGCAGAATCTTCCGGTGCCAGGAGGCTCGTCAAAAATATCACTAAAAACAAGCTTTTTTGGCGAAGAGTGGGCGATGTCGCTCCGTATCGGCAGGTTTGGAGACGGAGGCCAGCTTTAGCCGGACCTTTGCTGATTTTCAAATCCAGGCACGATTCATCGATGCCTGTTTAGCGATATAAGTCGTCTTTCGCGCTTCTTATGGAGTCTCGCGTTGAGAGGTGGAGCATGGACAGGAAGAAACTGTACAGCTGGGTGATAGGCATCTGCCTGATACTTGTTGCCTTGTCCTTCTGGTTCATTGAGCCGAAGCAGGGCAGCCTGTACAAAAGGATGGATGCCAACCAGCTAACAGAACCCAACGAGCCGGACGCCAACGAGCCGACCGAACCGTAACGTATACACGAGTTAAGGAGACTACAGTGGAAAGGCAGAGAATCCATGCAAGAATTTATTGTGCGGGGAATGAGGGGGATGCACTTGCCCAGATTTTGGAAGAGGAGCTTAAACACGTCTTCCAAAAAGGGAATGTGGATATCGATGTAATCCCCATGAACCTGCAGGAGGACCGGGCTGTGGTGGTCTTCCCCAGGCTCTCCGGCCAGGAATTCATAACCGCGAAAACCCTGGCCGAGAACACCACACGCTTCTGGGTGAAGACCGAGGAGGAGGTCCGGGAAATCGTCCTGGGGCTGCAAAGCCCTCCAAAATGACGCTTCGGCCGGCCTGTTCTTGCATGCTTGCTACAGCTGGAAAAAGCTTCTTGTATTCACAACTTAACCACAGCGGCAGGCCGGCCATACCCTTGCGTCGCAACGGCATCCGGTATCACCTCAAGTGATTCCTGTTGCTGTATCTTTATCTCCTGAACTTCGGACAAGCTCTCGCCGGTCCCTTCCTGGCTACTGCTCTCACCGGGCAGGGCGGGTCGGGACCGGCTACCCTTGAAAGCAAATAGGGAATATTGGCATGCCTGACCAAACCTTTCACCCCCAGAGAGCTGCTGGCAGCGATTAATAGTGTCAGGATTTAGCGCAGCCAACGAAAGAATAAGAGGTGGGAAATCTTTTCAGGAGGTGTTGCCATGAACGTAGGGAGGTCAAATCCTCCCCTGCCCGCGGGGACAGACAGATGCCATGGAGAATTCCCCCGCGGCTGAAGACAAACCGCAAGCACCTGTGTTGCGGATAACCATAAACCGAAGAAAACCAAGATAGAAAAGAAAGAGAACCGATGAATTAGAAGAGAAGAAAAAACTGTTGATGCCAACCCTTTCTGGAGAATGGCTGCCAGTTCAACAGCATGGCAGCCAGCTTGGGGAAAACTTCTTTTTGGGCCATGCATGGAGGCGCGCGAACGCTCGGACGCATGTGCACTTCAAAAAAGAGAAGAAAGGGCAAGCAACATGTTGTTGTATCAACGAAGATTCATCCTGTTAGTAGTCTTATTGGTTTCATTGATTGCATTCTCCGGCTGCGCTTCAGACGTGAAGTTTTCCGGACCCACTTTTTCCTGGCGGTCCGGAGCCGGAAAAGGCCCGGCTAATGCCATCGCGTCCCAGCCCATAGGCGGGCACGCCGCTTTCATGGGTTCAGGCTCTGCTGCGGCTAACAGCCCTCTGGGCGACTGAATGGGAGGTTGTGATGATGAGACCGAAAGACGACAAGCACAGGTTGCCGAAGCCGCTGGTTTTCGGCATACTATTCGCGGGCAGCTTCATGCCCGGCGCATGGGGCAAGGTGTTCGCGGCTCTTGCCGGCCTTGTCCTTGCCCTGTGCATCCTTGAACTGTTCACCGGCAGGAAGCGTTGCATTCTTGCGCTGTTCCTGCCTATCGCGGCCTGCATTGCCGTGAGGTTCGTTAGCTACGGCGCCTACAGATGCATGGCTGACGACAGCTTCAGGGATGCTGCGGCTTCCAGGACCGCTGTTGCTCTGGGATATGCCGGTATAGTCCTGGGGACTGTTGTGCACTATGTCCTCAGGTGCTGGGAGGCCTTCTGGTCATGCAAAGAGGCCTTCCAGACCTTCTATCGGACCCACGAGTTCGCCAGCCTGGAGCCTGTGGGCAAACATATACAGTTCCTGACAATCATGCTGGCAATGGTGGTGTGCATGGTCCATGCATTCAGGGACAGGCAGCGAAGCTAGGACATGGGGGGTTAATCTTATGAGAGAAGCTTTCATCAGACAATGGAGCGAGGAAAATTTCAGGAACATACTCATCCTGGTATTTCCCTGCTTCCTCGCGCTTTGCTGACCACGTTTCGAGGGCCGGTCATGGTTCGCCGTGGCCGGTCCCTTCTTTCTCTTCTGGAAGGGGCCTGCTATCCGGCAAACATATGCAAAGGAGGACCTATCAAATGAAAAACAAACCGATCATTGTCGTTGCCTTCCTGTCTTTGGCCATCTTTCTCGGGTGGTTTCTGCTAATCCGCTCTCTGGAAGGTGGTGATGTCTCAGACCCCGACAATGCGCACATCCGGGCGCTGGCCGAGGAGACTGGCCTACATGAATACGTGGTCAGGAGCATACTGGAATCGGACGGAATCCTCACACAAAGGAATGGAAATTACATGGTGACTGTTGACTTCCTTTCCAAGAATGGTGCTGACAGCACTGATATCGTTGAAGCGAGGGGCGGCATGATTGACCCCAATGAATTCATGCCATGCCTTGGATTTCATCTTGTCCAGGACATGATTGGAGGATACAAATACTGGTTGAAGGATACGTCCCGGTCAGCGAGCCGGAGGAAGGAGAATCCACATGAACAGCGCAGGTATTCTGCGAAACATCACTATGACGGATTTGATAGTCATTTTCCTCATAGTGGGCGCAATCGTGACCATAATAGCCCCGCGCATCGGCAATCCGGCGAAGGAGGGACCTGTCAGCGACGTCCTCTCCTGCCTGGAGGCACAGGATTGCAATGCCGTGGCTTTCGGGCCTGATGGAGATGGCATGAGCGTGGTCGTCAGATTCACATCCGGCGAAGAGAAGGAATTCCGGCTTGCCAATGAACTATTCGGCGTGGAAATCGTGGAGAGTTATGGCTTCGTGCATCACCACGACGACGGTGAATGGCAGGTCTGGAAGAAGCAGGAAAAACAAGAAGGCAAAACCGGCAGCGATTACCAGGCTGAAATACGGGGACCCCCAACGGCATCCAGTTCTGAGAGATAATGACCATTGATGATATTGAGCCCCCCGACTTCACCCTTGTGACGGCAGCTGAGATAAACGAGCCGCGGATATTGCAACCCGAAGGGAGGTGATTGCAATTGGATACCAAAATTATCTCCGAGAACCACAACACTCTTGTGGCTGTTTTCGTTATAGTCGCCGCTTTGGTGACATTACTGATTTTGATACCCGCCATTAACGGCACCAAGAGCAAGAACCAGAGGGATATTGTTATCGAGTTGTTTGACTATGCAGAATCAGTATATATCAAAGAGAATGGTGATGGCTATGACATCCTGCTGAAGTTTCCCGGAGAGGGTGTCAAGATTGGATACAACAAGGAGAAAGTCTACTCGGTGAGCCTAAGGAAAGAGCACTTCGGCGAGGAGATGCTGCAGAGCTTCCAGTTCATCTGTACAGAGGAGCCTAACAGCCCTGATGAGTGGAAGGTATACAGGAGCCTGGAGCCCTCAAAGGGAAGCCAACCCTCGCGGGGAACCCAGTATTCTGACCAGTGAAAAGGGGGCCCTCAAAGGGAAGCCAACCCTCGCGGGGAACCCAGTATTCTGACCAGTGAAAAGGGGGCGGTCTGTTGCAGTAAACACAGATTCCGCCTCCAATTCCTGTCAACTTAAAGGTATATAATGATACGACCCTGTGCATATAAACAACATCACTATATTTGCGCGGAAAATATAGTGTCCCTGATTGAAAATATTGGTCAACAATATAACCCGATCCCTCTTATAGATTCTAATCCAGCCTGCCATCGCCATGCCATTCGTGGCTCGGGGGACGCTGCTGGCAGCATACCGCGTTGGGACGCGAGTGGTATGAATCTTATGTGCCGATATATAAGCGCAGTCATCAGGGACAATGAAGGAAATTTCCTGCTCCGCAAGGAGGAGGGGGTCTGGCGTTTTCTGGGCGGTGAGGTAATCCAGGGGGAGAGCCCCAAGGAGGCCTACATAAGGATGACGAGCGAGGAGTTTGGGGTCATTACAAATGACATTGAGCTCATGGACGTCCTGAGCAACGGCGAGAACAGGCAGATTCATGTGTTCAGCGGTAATCTTGACAAGGATAAATCCCTGGACATGGTTGCGGATGAGGGCCTTGGACTTTTCAATAAGAAGCAGATGG